>JAFLSG010000011.1 GCA_022511065.1 Prevotella sp. | reverse complement strand
CGTGTGCTGTGCGCCCCCGATGGAGACGGAGGAGATTCAGGCATCCCTCGGGCTGACGGAAGATCAGGTCCCCGTGCTCTACCATCCGATAGGATATTCAGCGGATTAAAGCATTTTTTACTGATTTAGTGTTTTGTATTACGGATATCATTGTTTCATGAATGCAATCTAAGCCATGAAGACTTTTAGGACAGCGGTCCTGTAAGTTCACGTTTAACAAATAATGTTATTATGTTGGATTTATTCAGTAGTCATCAATATTTTTTCATAGGATTAACCTCGTGCCATGAGTATTAAACACGCGTAATAGTAGCATTGTTTCTGGGCTTCGCCTCTCGCTTACTCTTTTGCGGGAGGCGAGCCCTCCGCTGATACAATTCTTGCCCTTTCGCTTAAATTCGACGAATTCTTGCAAAAAAGATAAATATTATTTGGAGTGTAACTAAATTATAGTTACATTTGCATTCGGATACAAGAATGTGATGAGTACAAAAGAAAAATTGAGAGAGCGATTCCTGAAAATGCCGTCGGATTTCACGTTCGATGAGATGCAACAACTTTTGTCTGGCTATGGCTACGAGAGAAGTAATAAAGGGCGCACTTCGGGGTCTCGTGTCATATTTAAAAAAGCAGACAAGCGCCCCATTATGCTGCATAAGCCTCACCCTGGAAATATAGTTAAGGGATATGCCATGCAGCAGGTTTATGCTGACTTGAAGGAAGCGGGATTAATAAAATAGAAATGGAAGGAAAGATTATGAATACAATGAATTATAAGGGCTATTTAGGCTCGGTGGCTTATAGTGAGAAAGACAATGTTTTCTTTGGCAAGATTGAAGGCATCAACGGCTTGGTGAACTTTGAAGGCGAGAGCGTCAAGGAACTGACAGAAGCCTTCCATGAGGCGGTTGATGACTATCTGGCATATTGCGAAGATGAAGGGATTGAGCCAGACAAGAGCTATACGGGTGTGCTGAACGTGAGGCTGAACCCGGCTATACACCGCCAGATTGCCATGCTTGCCAAGCAGGCGGGAATGACCATTAACAGTTATATCAAAGAGGCTTTGGAGGAGAAAGCCGCAATGGCGCTGTAAATAGATATGGCAGAAAAATATACAGTATCAACCCTGTCTGTGGAAACTGTACTGGGTTTCATTAAAAGTGGCGAGATTGCCATTCCTGAGATTCAGCGTCCTTTTGTGTGGAAAGCCAAACAAGTTAGAGACTTGATAGACTCATTATATACAGGCTATCCTACAGGTTACCTTATCATATCGCAGAATCCTGACATGAAACTGAAAGATGGTTCATTGGCAGTAGGTAAAAAGATAATGATTGACGGTCAGCAAAGGACAACGGCGCTGATGACTGCCATAGTGGGACTGGAAGTTATTACCGAGAATTTCAGTAAAAGAAGATACAAAATTTCTTTTAATCCTTTACTCCCTGACGAGACAGAGGAAGAACGGTTTAAAGTGCAAGACAATGCCACGATTAAGGATAAGAAATGGATTGCTGACATTGCAGACATATTCAGTCCTGATTTCGATCAATGGAACTTTATTAGTGAATATACAAAGAACAACCCAGAGGTGAGCGGTAGCGTTATTAATGATGCTATTATGAAGTTGCTCAGAATCAAGTCGTGCCAAATAGGTGTGATAACGTTGGACAAAGATTTGACGATTGATGAAGTGACCGAAATTTTCATCCGTATCAACTCGCAAGGCGCAAAACTGAATCAGTCTGACTTCGCTATGTCAAAGATTGCTGCAAACGTAAGCTATGGTGGCAATATGCTGAGAAAAGGTATTGATTATTTCTCGCATTTG
Organism: Prevotella sp.; assembly: GCA_022511065.1. Taxonomy (GTDB): domain Bacteria; phylum Bacteroidota; class Bacteroidia; order Bacteroidales; family Bacteroidaceae; genus Prevotella. The sequence goes on along the minus strand of JAFLSG010000011.1, from coordinate 50,667 downwards.
GCGGCAAAGCCTGATTGGTATATGGAAATGTGCAACGATACGGACTTCAAGGATTCTGACTATTTCAAAGCGATGCAATGGCTCAAAGACGACAAAGAAGACATCTTTAATCCCAATTATGGGGATATCCTCAGAATTGCCTTTATGTATAAGTTTGGTCGGGGCAAGATGAAAGATTTGGTTAGCCTTCTGGGTGGGCGTGACTTCGAAACAAGGGAATATAAGGAAGAAATAGCAGAGGCGTCATTCAGACTGTTGAAAGAAGGCGTGTTGGACTTTATGAATCGTTATTCGTTCTCCAATTTTTTGCTCGCAATCAAGTCTGCTGGCTTTATTACTCCAAAACTCATCAACTCGGACATGGCATTAGACTTTGTTTATACACTATTCTTGTTGCTTCACTCTGACCCATCTTTTAATAAGAAACTGATAGACAAGTATGTGACAAAATGGTATGTCCTTTCAACGCTTACAAGTCGTTATATCGGCTCACCAGAGACAGTGATGGACTATGACCTGCGCAGTATCAAGTCAAAAGGGTTCGTTCAGTTTTTTGCAGAAATAGAAGCCGCAGAATTATCTGAAACATTTTGGAATGTTGGTTTGGTACAACGACTGGAAACTTCTGCTATCAACAGTCCGTACTTCAACACATTTATTGCTGCCCAAATCCACAGCTCAGAAGATGCTTTGTTCTCTAAAGGCACGAAAATTAGCGATCTGATAACGATTATTGGCGATGTTCATCACATATTTCCCAAGCGGTATCTTATCAAAAACGGTTGGAAAGACAAGGCGAAATATAATCAGATAGCAAACTACACCTATATTGACACGCAAGTTAATAAGGATATTTCAGATGATGCCCCGCAACTTTATTTTAGCAAAGCTTTTGCAGCATGCGACAAAGGAGAGGCTGCCTACGGAAATATCAGTGTTCGTTCTGAGCTGCTTGCAAACCTTGATGCCAATTGTATCCCGACTGACATCAACGAAATGGAGTACACCGATTATCCCGCTTTTTTGGAGAAACGCAGAAAAATGATGGCAAAGAAGATCCAAAATTACTACAATAACTTATAGCCCAATTGATATGGATATGGTGACTCTTGTATGCGATTCTCATCTAAGAATGGATAAAACTGTTTAAACAAACTTTCATAGCGTTAAAAAATCGGAGGAGACGATGGGTTTCCTCTGATTTTTTTCGTATCTTTGCATCACTAAAACGGACTCGAATGATTAGATTGTTATTGGCGGTCGCTATTGGTATGGTGTGCTCTTGCCCTGCGGATGCCCAGAAGCGGGATTTGCGGGAGTTGTATCGGCAGATAGACGAGGCAATAGACCATTCGCCGGAATACGTGGCTGATTATGAGCGGGAGATTGCGGGGGTACGCAAGGAGTATGAGCAGACGAAGGATGCGGAGCAGAAGTGTCGCTTTGCCCTGGCGCTCTACGGCAAGTATCGGGCGTTTCTCAACGACTCTGCCCTTTTCTTCTTGGATGCTGCCGAGAAATATGCCGAGCACATCCATCGGAAAGACATCATCGCCAACTGCCGCTCGTTGAAGGCTTTCCAATGCTCCACCGTGGGACTGTATAATGAAGCCCTCGCGCTGTTGGGCAGCATTGACCGCCAGCAGCTTGACTCCACGGGCCTGCCCAACTACTATCAGGCGCAGATGCACGTCTATGGCGAACTGGGCTATTACACCCAGCTGAACTCGATGCGCGAGGAGTTTTATCGGAAGGAGTGGCTTTATTGCGATTCCCTTTTTGCCATCATTGATCACGACAGTCAGGACTATATGATGCGGCGCATCGGTCAGCTTGTGGGTCAGAAGCAATGGGCGGAAGCCATCAAGATCAGTGACAAGTGGATGAAGACGGTGAAGCCTGACAGCCGTGACTATGCCATCGCGTGCTACTACCGCTGGATGATTTTCAATCCGCAGATGCAGCGGGAGGAGGCTGACTACTGGCTCTGCCAGTCGGCACTCAGTGATATCCGCAATGCGGTGATGGACCAGGCGTCGCTATCGTCATTAGCCGAGTCGCTGAACAATGCGGGCGAGTATGACCGTTCCTATAAATACATCCGCTTCACGTGGGAGTGCAACCGGAAGTTTAACACCTCGATGCGCGTGTGGCAGATTGCGCCCGTGCTCGATGTGATAGACCACAATTACAAGACCCAGATGGCACGCAGTGCCGCTACGCTGAAAGGCTCGATTGTGGCGGTGAGCATCCTTGCCCTGCTGCTGCTTGCCCTGCTCTTCTTCCTGCGCCGCAGGAACAGACAGTTGGAGGTGGCACGCAGTGAGGTGGAGCGTTCCAATGGTGAGTTGGTGGAGGTCAATTCGCAGTTGGCTGCCAAGACCGATGAACTGTCTGCCCTCAATGCCCGCCTCTCCACGCTGAACGCAGAGCTCTCGGAGAGCAACCGCGTGAAAGAAGAGTATATCGGGCGCTTTATGAGCCTCTGCTCGCAGTATATCAACAAGCTCGACGACTACCGCAAGATGGTCAATAAGAAGATGAAGAACAAGGAGTTGGACGAGTTGTTCCGTATCACGAAATCCACCGAGCTGAAAGAAAAGGAACTGGAGGAGCTTTACGAGAACTTCGATTCCGTGTTCCTGCATCTTTTCCCCAACTTCGTGGACGACTTCAATGCCTTGTTGCTGCCTGATGTCCAGGTGCATCCCAAGGCAGAGAACCGTCTGACTACCGATCTCCGCATCTTTGCCCTGATTCGCCTTGGCATTGAAGACTCTTCGAAGATAGCGGAGTTCCTGCATTACAGCGTGAACACCATCTACAATTACCGGGCACGCATCAAGAACGGGGCAACGGACAATCGCGAGAGTTTTGAGCGCAGAGTAAAGGAATTGGGGCATCCACAAACAACAGACGAAAAGAGATGAAAACGATGAGAATAGCAAGATTATTCAGCAGTAAGGAAAGAAAGGGGAGAAGATGGGCGCTGCCCCTCTGTCTCCTGATGGCCATGCCGATGAGCGCCCAGAAACAGTGGACGCTGCAAGAGTGCATCGACTATGCGTTGGAGAACAATATCACCCTGCAGCAATCGAAGTTGCAGCGGCAGTCGGCATCAGAGGATGTGAAGGGTGCGAAAGGTGCATTGCTGCCCTCGCTCAATGCCTCTACCAACCAGAGTACAGGCTACCGCCCGTGGCAGGATACGGGTGTATCCACCGTGACCAACGGGCAGGTGAACACCAAAGTGAGCAAGACATACTACAACGGTTCATACGCCGTGAATGCCCAGTGGACGGTATGGAACGGCAACCGTAACCGCAACAACGTGAAGCTGAACAAACTCAGTGAACAGCAGGCAGAACTTGCCGAGCAGCAGACCGCCAACAGCATCCAGGAGCGCATCGCCCAGCTCTTCACGCAGATACTCTACTTGGATGAGAGTGTCAAGGTGAGCGAGCAGATGCTGGAGACCAGTAAGAAGAACGAGGCGCGAGGTATGGAGATGAAGGAGGTGGGTAAGATGTCGGTAGCCGATGTCACCCAGTTGTCTGCCCAGCGTGCCACGGATGAGTATAACATCGTGGAGACCCGAAGCCAGCTCCGCAACTACAAGCTGCAACTGAAGCAGTTGCTTGAAATCACCGATGCGGATGAGTTTGATGTGGCAATCCCCGAGGTGGATGAGATGCGCGTGCTTGCTGAGATCCCCTCCTTGCAGACCGTCTATGAGCAGGCTTTGCTGACGCGCCCCGAGATAGAGAGTTCCAAGCTCGCCGTGAAGAGCAGCGATGTGAACCTTGCAGTAGCAAAGGCTGGATGGCTGCCCACGCTCAGTCTCACGGGTAGTTTCGGCACAAGCACGAACTCGCTGAGCAACAAGGGATGGGGCACGCAGTTGAAGAGCAACTTTGACGCGATGGGAGGCGTGTCGCTGAGTGTTCCGCTCTTTGACGGCAGACAGACCAAGACGAATGTAAACAAGGCACGCATTCAGCAGCAGAGCGTCACGCTCGACTTGCTGGAGCAGCAGAAGAATCTCTATGCCACCATCGAAGACTACTGGCTCAACGCCCAGACGAATCAGCAGAAATACCGTGCCGCAAAAGTATCGGTGGAGAGTGAGCAGCTGAGCTACAATCAGATTTCAGAGAAGTTTCATTTGGGACTGATGAACATCGTGGAACTGATGACGGGCAGAGACCGTCTGCTGTCAGCCGAGCAGAATATGCTGCAAGCCAAGTATATGGCAGTCTATAATCAGCAGATGCTGCATTTTTACCAGGGGGAAAGCATAAGATAAGAGATAGCAGAAAAGGAAGTACAGAATAAGAAGCTGAGTAGAAATAAAAAAACGAAAGAGATATGGACAATATGAAACTTTTGAACTACAAGAAACTTTTTGCTTGTATCATTGCCGTTGTTGCGTGCGTGGTTGTAGTCGCCTACTGCACCAATGGAAAGAAGAAGGCGCAAGTCTCGTTTACGACCGAGAAGGCGAAGATTGCCAACATCCAGAACTCGATTACCGCCACGGGCACCATCGAGCCTGTGACGGAAGTGACCGTCGGCACACAGGTGTCAGGCATCGTGTCAAAGTTGTACGTGGATTACAACAGCATCGTGAAGAAAGGGCAGGTGATTGCCGAACTTGACCGCACGAACCTCATCAGCGAACTGAACGCACAGAAGGCTAACCTCTCAAGTGCGCAGAGTTCACTCAACTATCAGGAAGCCAACTACAACCGCTACAAGACCCTCTACGACAAGGGACTGGTGAGTGCCGATGAATACGAGAGCGCCCTGCTGCAATATCGTCAGGCGAAGGAGCAGGTGGCCTCCGCCCGCGAGAGCGTGCAGCGTGCCCAGACCAACCTGGGCTATGCCACCATCACCTCACCCATCGATGGTGTGGTGCTGTCGAAGTCGGTAGAGGAGGGTCAGACCGTTGCATCTTCGTTCAATACACCTGAGTTGTTCGTCATTGCACAAGACTTGACTGATATGCGCGTGATAGCCGACATCGATGAGGCTGACATCGGCGGTGTGCAGGAAGGTCAGCGCGTGGTGTTCACCGTGGATGCCTTCCCCGATGACTCTTTCGAGGGAAAGGTGACTCAGGTGCGCCAGCAGGCGACTACGGAAAGCAATGTGGTGACCTACGAGGTGGTGATTTCCGCCCCCAACAACGACCTCAAACTGAAGCCCGGTCTGACCGCCAACGTCACCATCTTCACGCTTGAGAAGAACAACGTGCTGACCGTGCCCACAAGGGCGCTCCGCTTCACGCCCAACGAGATGCTGCTCACCAAGGAGCAGACGATAGAGGACTGCGAGGGCGAGCATAAGGTGTGGACGCTGGAGGGTGATGTGTTCAAGGCACACGCCGTGCAGACAGGCACTTACAACAGTCTGCTGACCGAGATTACCGGCGGCATCAGCGAGGGCACGGAAGTGCTGACCGATTTCAGTCTCTCCGGCAACGAGGAGCCGCAGGATGAGCAGGCGGGTAATCCCTTTATGCCGCGCCCGCGCAACAACAACCGCAACGGAAACAATAACAATCAGAGGAGGTGATATGGCAGCCGACAATAGAAAGGTCGTCATCGAGTTGCAGAACGTGAAGCGCTACTTTCAGGTGGGCAGCGAGACCGTCAAGGCGCTGCGTGGCGTGTCGTTCAAAATCTACGAAGGTGAGTTCGTCACCATCCAGGGCACCTCTGGCTCGGGCAAATCAACCCTGCTCAACCAGTTGGGCTGCCTTGACACACCCACCAGTGGGGAGTATTTCCTCGACGGCATCCCCGTGCGCTCGATGTCGAAGAATCAGCGTGCCCATCTGCGCAACCGCAAGATAGGCTTCGTGTTCCAGAACTACAACCTTCTACCGAAGACGACAGCCGTGGAGAACGTTGAACTGCCGCTGATGTATAACTCGGAGGTGTCAGCCTCTGAGCGCCGCCGCCGCGCCATCAATGCGCTGAAGGCTGTGGGGCTTGGCGACCGCTTGGAGCATAAGAGCAACCAGATGTCGGGTGGGCAGATGCAGCGCGTGGCGATAGCGCGTGCGCTCGTGAATGACCCCGCCGTGCTGCTTGCCGATGAGGCCACGGGTAACCTCGACACCCGCACGTCGTTTGAGATGCTCGTGCTGTTTCAGGAACTCTACAAGCAGGGGCACACCATCATCTTCGTGACCCACAATCCCGAGATTGCCGAGTATGCCAGTCGCAACATCAACCTGCGCGACGGGAAAATACGCGAGGATACCGTCAATACCAACATCAAATCGGCGGCGGAGGCACTGGCTTCCTTGCCACAACCACAGGACGATTAAGAAGATATGAACATACTCAATTTATTCAAGGTGAGCCTCAAGGCAGTGGGCAACAACAAGATGCGCTCATTCCTCTCCATGCTCGGCATCATCATCGGCGTGGCTGCCGTCATCATCATGATGGCGATAGGACAAGGCTCGAAGGAGAGCATCCGCAAGGAACTCTCCACGATGGGCACCAACCTGCTCACCATCCGCCCGGGCGCGGATATGCGTGGCGGCGTGAGACAAGACCCGTCAAGCATGCAGACGCTGAAGATAGCCGACTACGAGCGCATCGTGGCGGAGAAGAAGTTCGTGACCTACGTATCGCCCGAGGTGACTTCGGGAGGGCAGGTCATCTACGGCAACAACAACACCACCACCACCGTCTATGGCGAGAGCCCCGAATATCTCGACATCAAGCAGTGGACGGTAGAGCAAGGCGACTGCTTCACCGAGGAAGACATCAAGAAGGCTGCCAAGGTGGTGGTGGTCGGCAAGACCATCGTCACTGAACTGTTCGGCGAGGGCGTGGACCCCATCGGCAAGACCATCCGCTTCAAGAGCATCCCCATGCGCATCGTGGGCGTGCTGAAGTCGAAGGGCTACAACAGTTGGGGAATGGACCAGGACAACGTGATGATTGCCCCCTACACCACGGTGATGAAGCGCATAGCGGCGCAGACCTACTTCTCAAGCATCGTCTGCTCTGCCATCACCGAGGAACTCTCCGATGCAGCCATCGACGAACTGACCGCCATCCTGCGCGACAACCACAAACTGAAGGCTGACGCCCCCGACGACTTCACCATCCGCTCACAGGCGGAGATGATGGAGACGATGTCATCCACGATGGACACCGTGACCCTCATCCTCGTCGTGGCTGCCGCCTTCTCGCTGCTCGTGGCGGGCATCGGCATCATGAACATCATGCTCGTCTCCGTCACCGAGCGCACCAAGGAGATAGGTCTCCGCATGGCGGTGGGAGCCACCGGGGCTGTCATCTCCCTGCAGTTCCTGATAGAGTCGGTGCTCATATCGCTCACGGGCGGACTGCTGGGCATCCTTGTCGGCTGCACCTTCGGTGAGTTGCTCATCCCGATGGCAGGCATGCCCTCCAGCGTGCCCGCGTGGTCCATCTACGTGTCCTTCCTCGTCTGCGTGTTCATCGGCGTGCTCTTCGGCTACATCCCGGCGCAGAAGGCAGCCAACATGGACCCGATAGAGGCCATCCGCCACGAGTAGGCTCACAGGCGCGGATGCCTGCGGAGTTGCCAACTGCATCTTACAAATGCGGCAATCACAGCCGTGGGATATGCAAATAAAGTATAAAAAATGAGCCGTAGCGGGAAAAAACTTTCAGTGCCCCGTCTGCGGCTCTTAACTTTTTATTACCTTTGCGGGCAGAAAAAACATTTCATTCTAAAAATATACAAATTATGGTAGATTACAGAACTTTAGGCCTCGTGAACACCAAGGATATGTTCGCCCGTGCCATCAACGGCGGCTACGCTATCCCTGCCTTCAACTTCAACAACATGGAGCAGTTGCAGGCCATCATTAAGGCATCTTCCGACTTGAAGAGCCCGGTTATCCTGCAAGTATCAAAGGGTGCCCGCAACTACGCCAACCAGACGCTGCTGCAGTATATGGCACAGGGTGCCGTAGAGTATGCCAAGGAGTTGGGCTGCAAGCATCCCGAGATTGCCCTGCACCTCGACCACGGCGACAGCTTCGAGACCTGCAAGAGCTGCGTTGATTTCGGTTTCTCTTCCGTGATGATCGACGGTTCTTCACTCCCTTACGAGGAGAACGTGGCACTGACCAAGAAAGTCGTTGAGTATGCCCACCAGTACGGCGTTACCGTAGAAGGTGAGCTGGGTGTGCTCGCCGGCGTAGAGGACGAGGTGGTAGCCGCTGAGTCTCACTATACGAAGCCCGAGGAGGTTATCGACTTCGTGAGCCGCACGGGTGTTGATTCACTCGCTATCTCCATCGGTACGAGCCACGGTGCTTACAAGTTCACCCCGGAGCAGTGCACCCGCGACCCGAAGACCGGCAAGCTCGTTCCTCCTCCCCTCGCATTCGACGTGCTCGATGCCATCATGGAGAAGCTGCCCGGATTCCCCATCGTGCTCCACGGCTCGTCTTCCGTGCCCCAGGAGTATGTTGATATGATCAACGAGTACGGTGGCAAGTTGCCCGATGCAGTAGGTATCCCCGAGGAGCAACTGCGCAAGGCTTCCGAGAGCGCTGTCTGCAAGATCAACATCGACTCTGACTCCCGTCTCGCCTTCACCGCTGCCGTTCGCAAGGTATTGGCAGAGAAGCCGGGTGAGTTCGACCCCCGCAAGTATTGTGGTCCTGCCCGCGACGAGATGGAGAAGATGTATAAGCACAAGATCACCAACGTGCTCGGCTCTGACAACAAGCTCGCACAACTCGACTAATTGTCGGCTACATATCATAGGATTGCGACAGGTTTCCCTGTCGCAATTTTTTTGTTTGTGGAAGATACGCATCAACTCGGGTACGTTTGGCAAGGGGGCTCCTTTCGTGTTGAATGGAGGCTGAATTCACATCGTTTGGAGGCTGAATTCGACCCGTTTGGAGGCTCCATTCAAATAGCATTCAGCCTGCCTCTTTGGGAGAGGACATTTGGTTTGTTTTTGTCCCCCAATTTAGTACCCAGAAAAAGATGCTTTTTTATGTGGCGAAAGATTATCTTTTGCATCCTTAAAGATGCTTTTTCGTCAGGTAAAACAGCATGTTTTCTGAAATGTCAAGTAAATAAAGCGATTCGGATGTAAGAGATTTTATGAAAATTGAGTAACTTTGCACACGATGAAAGTAATTGGAATTAACGGCAGTGCCCGCAAGGATGGTAATACGGCAATCATCATCAACACGATATTTGATGAACTCAATCAAACGGGCATCGAAACGGAACTGATACAGTTGGCTGATCTTGAGATTCAGCCTTGCCGTGGGTGCTTCGCCTGTAAGGGACGAGGCAATTGTGTGTTTCGCAACGATGGCTTTGTGGAGGTTTTCAGTCGGATGGCAGAGGCTGACGGCATTATACTCGGTTCGCCGGTATATTCGGCTGATGTGTCGGCTAAGATGAAAGCCTTTCTTGAGCGTGGCGGTGTGGTTGTTTCCACAAATCCGGGATTGCTGCGTCGCAAGGTAGGGGCATCTGTTGCCGCTGTTCGTCGTGGGGGTGGAATGACGGCTGTTGATACGATGAACCACTTCATGCTCAACAAGGAAATGATTGTTGTCGGCTCTACCTATTGGAATATGGTCTATGGCCGTGAGGTCGGCGATGTGCTCAACGATGAAGAGGGTATGATTAATATGCGTAATCTCGGGGAGAATATGGCATGGTTGATGAAACGGATTTGTAAATGATTCTACAAGTTTTTATCTCCTAAATACCGCAATTCCGCTTCAAGCATTTCGAGGCGCGGCATGGGGAAGCCGGCATCGCGGGCAATGCTGAGCGGGCGGGTGTAGAGATAATCGATTTCCATCGGGCGGTGGAAGTCGTAGTCGAGCCGCATGGAGGGAGAGTAGGGCGTCATGCGGTCGGTCATGGCAATCATTTCGTCGGCAAAGGACACTTCAATGCCTTTGATGCCAAGATGTTGGGCAGCCCCGATGACTTCGAGCATCTGCTCACGGATGAGGCGGCGCGTAGAGGGATGGCGCAGTAGTTGGTCGGTCTGCGCGTGGAGCGCGACGGTCATGCCGTTGAAAGGCATGTTCCAGACTGCCTTTTTCCAACGGGCCTCGTGGTATTCTACAAGTCCCGCCTGAATGCCGGCGGCTTGGAAGTCGGCGATAAGTTGTTGCAATACAGCCGTGGAGCGACAGGAATAGTTGCCGAAGTTGATGTGGCCGTAGCACTGATGGCTGACGCGCCCCGGCTCGGTCTTGGCGGAGCAGATGAAGGCAAGTCCCGCCGCCAACTGGACATCGGGGAAAAGTTGCTGAAGGTCGGGCTCAATCCCGATGCCGTTCTGGATAAGCACGACGAGCGAACCGGGGTGGAGCAGGGGCGGCAGCAGCGAGGGAAGCAGGGCGTTGTTGGTGGATTTGAGGCATACGAGGATGACATCGCAGGGCGGCATCGCCGTGGTTTCCCGATAGGCGTGTACCGCCGGCAGATGGAATGAGCCGTCACAGGAATCCACCTGCAGCCCATGCTCGCATACAAAGTCATAATCACTGTGAAAAAGGAAGTGGACTTCCCTCCCGGCTTGGGCGAGTTTTCCGCCGTAATACCCGCCGATGGCACCTGTTCCGATGATTCCGTATTTCATACCTTCTTGTCTGTTCTTGTAATTCTGCCGCAAAATTAACGATTTATTTTGTGAATTGTTTAATTTATGTTATCTTTGCACCACTAAAAGCATGGTTGAGTGGAAAAGACTGAATTTACATTACTCAATAAAATCCAAAGTCCGGCAGACTTGCGGAAACTGTCGGTAGATGAACTTCCGCAACTTTGTCAGGAACTGCGCGAGGATATTGTGCGCGAGGTGGCGGTGAATCCCGGGCATCTCGCATCGAGTCTCGGCGTGGTGGAAATGACGGTGGCGCTGCACTATGTGTATAACACGCCGGATGACCGTATCGTGTGGGATGTGGGGCATCAGGCTTACGGGCATAAGATTCTGACGGGTCGCCGCGACCAGTTCTGTACGAACAGGAAATTAGGTGGTATCAAGCCGTTTCCGTCGCCTACCGAAAGCGAGTACGATACGTTTGCCTGTGGGCATACGAGCAACTCCGTCTCTGCGGCGTTGGGTATGGCGGTGGCAGCACGCTTAGGGGGAAGCGACAAGCGGCGCGTGGTGGCAGTCATCGGCGACGGGGCACTCTCTGGAGGCCTTGCCTTTGAGGGACTGAACAATGCATCATCGTCGCCCAATGACTTGTTGGTCATCCTCAACGACAACAACATGAGCATCGACCTGCCTGTTGGCGGTATGAAGCAGTATCTCTTGCGGCTGAACACCAACAAGACCTACAACAAGATACGTTTCAAGGCATCGCAGTGGCTGCACGGTAAGGGCATGCTTGACGATGACCGTCGCACGGGCATCATCCGCTTGTCGAATGCCGTGAAGAGTGCCCTCTCGCATCAGCAGAACATCTTCGAGGGCATGAACATCCGCTACTTCGGGCCTTTTGGCGGGCATGACGTGAAGAATCTCGTGCGCATCCTGCAGCAGATAAAGGACATGAAAGGCCCGAAACTGCTGCATCTCCATACGAAGAAAGGTCACGGCTATGCGCCGGCAGAGAAGGATGCCATCACCTGGCACGCACCGGGCAAGTTTAACCCGGACACGGGTGAGCGCATCGTGGATAACGACCCGAGCAAGCCGCAGAAGTATCAGGATGTGTTCGGCCATACGCTGTTAGAACTGGCGAAGCAGAATCCGAAGATTGTGGGTGTTACACCCGCCATGCCGTCGGGTTGTTCGATGAATATCATGATGCGGGAGATGCCCGAAAGGACTTTCGATGTAGGCATCGCGGAAGGTCATGCGGTGACATTCTCGGGTGGCATGGCAAAGGACGGTCTGCTGCCTTTCTGCAATATATACAGTGCATTCGCACAGCGTGCGTATGACAATATCATCCACGATGTGGCGCTGTTAGGGCTGAACATCGTGTTCTGCTTTGACCGTGCCGGTTTGGTGGGTGAGGACGGTCCTACGCATCATGGCGCGTTTGACCTCGCCTCGCTGCGCCCGATTCCCAATCTCACGATATCCTCGCCGATGGATGAGCATGAGTTGCGCCGGCTGATGTTTACGGCACAGTTGCCCGATATGGGGCCCTTTGTCATCCGTTACCCGCGTGGCGGTGGCATTCTGCAAGACTGGCGATGCCCGTTTGAGAAGATAGAGGTGGGCACAGGGCGGAAACTGAAAGAGGGCGACGATGTGGCTGTGCTGTCGTTAGGCCCGATAGGCAACAACGTGACGAAGGCCATCGATATGCTCCGTGAGCGGAATCCAGAAGTGAGCGTCGCCCATTACGATATGCGCTTCCTGAAGCCGATTGACGGCAACATCCTTGAGGAAGTGGGCAAGAAGTTCAAGCGCGTTATTACCGTAGAGAACGGTGTGAAGCAGGGCGGTCTCGGTTCAGCCGTGTTGGAGTGGATGAGCGACCACGGTTATCAGCCGCAAGTCGTAAGGCTCGGTCTGCCTGATGAGTTCGTAGAGCATGGAACGGTGCCCGAATTAGAGCAGATTGTGGGCATCGACGCGGAGAGCATCATAAAAGCAATTCTCGGAAAATGAAGATAGTCCTTGCCGGTGCAGGTGCCGTGGGAACTCACCTGTCAAAACTACTGTCGCGCGAGCATCAGGATTGTGTGCTGATAGATGACGACGACGAGCGTCTGAGCGGACTGAGCGAGTATGACGTGATGACTTACAACGCCCCGCCGACAAGCATCAAGGCACTGAAGGATGTAGGGGTGGCACATGCGGATTTGTTTGTGGGTGTGACTCCCGAGGAAAGCACCAACATGAATGCCTGCATCCTCGCCCATGCGTTAGGTGCAAAGAAAACCGTAGCGCGCATTGACAACTACGAATATCTCTCTCCCGACCTGAAGGGCTTCTTTAAGGATTTGGGCATCGACTCGCTGATTTACCCCGAGGTGCTGGCTGCTGCCGACATCGTGAACGGTCTGAAGATGTCTTGGGTGCGTCAGCGGTGGGATGTCCATGACGGTGCTTTGGAACTGCTTGGCATCAAGTTGCGTGACACGGCAGAGATTCTGAACCGCCCCCTGCGTGAGTTGAGCGGTCCGGATGATCCCTATCATGTGGTGGCCATCAAGCGGGGCGGGGAGACCATCATCCCCGGCGGTCTTGATGAGTTGCACGTGAACGACCTTGCCTATTTCATGACCACGAAGGAGTATCTGCCTTATGTGCGGAAGATTGTGGGCAAGGAGCATTATGAGGATGTGAAGAATGTGCTCATCATGGGTGGCGGTAAGACGGCGGTGCGTGCTGCACTAACCATGCCCAACAACATGAACGTGAAGATTATCGAGAAGGATCTCGCCCGCTGCGAGAAACTGAACCAGTTGTTGGCAGGTAGCGGCGCGATGGTGATTCACGGTGATGGTCGCGACTTGGGAATCCTCGAGGAGGAAGGCATCAGGAACATGCAGGGCTTCGTGGCGCTGACGGGCAATGCGGAGGCTAATATCCTTGCCTGCCTGACTGCTAAGAAACTGGGTGTGACGAAGACCATTGCGATGGTAGAGAACCTTGACTATGTGAGCATGGCGGAAGGATTGGACATCGGCACCATCATCAACAAGAAGACGGTGGCGGCAAGCCATATCTTCCAGATGATGCTCGACGCAGAGGTGAACAACCTGCGGTCGCTGATGGTGGTGGATTCAGATGTGGTGGAGTTCATTGCCGCGGAAGGTTCAAAGGTGACGAAGAAGCCCGTGAAGGAGTTAGGATTGCCTTTCGGTGTGACTATCGGCGGACTGGTGCGCAAGAATACGGGCATGCTGGTCAATGGTAACTCTCAGATACAGGCGGGCGACTGCGTGATGGTGTTCTGTCATGAGCAGAAACTGCATAACGTGGAGAAGTTCTTCAAGCAGAATTCGTTATGGTGAATTTCCGTATCATCTCCAGAATCATCGGTTCGCTGTTGTTCATCGAGGCATTCTTCATGCTGTGGTGTGTCGGCGTTTCCTTTGCTTTCCGTGAAGATGATATCCTTGCCTTTCTGCTGTCTGTGATAGCCACCTCTGCGGGTGGATTCACCTTTCTTTATTTCGGACGCTCGTCGGAGAATACGCTGAGCCGGCGCGATGCATACGTGGTGGTGACTGCCGCATGGGTCATCTTCAGTCTGTTCGGCATGTTCCCCTTCCTGATTCATGGTAGCATCCCGCGCTTGGTGGATGCCTACTTTGAGACGATGTCGGGCTTCACCACGACGGGTGCCACCATTCTTGACGATGTGGAGTGCCTGCCGCATGGCATCCTTTTCTGGCGCTCGCTGATGCAGTGGATAGGTGGCTTGGGTATCGTGTTCTTCACAATTGCCATCCTTCCGTCGTTGGTAGGGGGAAGTGTGCGCGTGTTTGCGGCGGAGGCAACGGGTCCTATCAAGACCAAGATGCACCCGAGACTGACGACTACCGCCAAGTGGATTTGGTCTATCTATCTTCTGCTGACCGTCGGTTGTGGCGTTTCTTTCTGGCTTGCAGGCATGAACTGGTTTGAAGCCACTACCTATTCCATGACCACCACGGCTACGGGTGGCTTTGCCATCCACAACGAAAGCACGGAATACTTCCATTCCGCGACGATTGACTATATCTCCATCCTGTTTCAGTTTCTCTCCGGCGTGAACTTCACCCTGCTCTATGTGAGTGTTATCAAGATGAAGTTCAGTTCCCTGTTCAAGAGTTCAGAGTTCAAGTTGTATGTCACGGTGGTTGCAGGTGCAACGCTTTGGATTATGTATCTGCTGCTCACGCGGTTGGACTACGATTTTGAACGGGCTTTCCGCAGTGCGCTTTTCCAGGTGGTATCATTCATGACCACCACGGGAATGTTTAATGACGATGCTGCCCAGTGGCCTCATATCACGTGGGTGATTCTCGGCGTGGTGATGTATATGGGTGCATGTGCGGGCAGTACGAGCGGTGGATTCAAGAGCATCCGTGCGCTGATGCTGCTGCAGGTGGTGCGCAATAATTTCCGTCAGATACTGCATCCGAATGCAGTCCTCCCTGTGCGCATAGACGGGCAGAGCATCCCGCAGAGCAAGTTAATTTCACTATTCGCCTTCTTTGCCTTGACGGTATTGATGATACTCGTCACGGCAACCATTATGATTGTGGCGGGAATCGACCATGTTAATGCGATAACGATAGCCCTTAGCTGTGTCAGCAATGTGGGTCCTACGCTTGGCACGCAGATTGGTCCAGAGATGTCGTGGTCAATCTTGCCCGACTATATCAAGTGGGTGCTTTGTCCGCTGATGCTGATGGGGCGTTTGGAAATCATGACGGTGCTCGTGCTTTTCACGGGGGAGTTCTGGAAAAGAGTTTGATATTAGCATATAGACTTTATAAGGTACAGATTGTTTGCAGATGACTATGATGAAGTTTGAGCCTCTATTGAAGCAGACGCTTTGGGGCGGTGACAGGATTGCCCCCTTCAAGCGCTTGGATGAGGCATTGGAGAATGTGGGCGAGAGTTGGGAAATTTCTGGCGTGGAAGGCAATGAGACCGTAGTCGCCAATGGGGAGTATCGGGGCAGAACGCTCAATTCATTGGTGCGCGAGTTGAAAGGAAAGTTAGTGGGCAAGGACAACTATCAGCGCTTTGGAGATTCCTTCCCCTTGCTTATCAAGTTCATTGATGCCCGGCGTGACTTGTCCATCCAAGTGCATCCCAATGACGAGACAGCCCATCGGCAGGGCAAACCCTGCGGGAAGACGGAGATGTGGTATGCCTTGAAACCTGCACCCGGCGCACAGTTGTATAACGGACTGAAGCAACAGATAACTCCCGAGCAATACAAGGAGATGGTGGAGGACGACACGATTACCGATGCCTTGGCGCGCTATGAGGTGCGTGAGGGCGATGTGTTCTTCATCCCTGCCGGTCGCATCCATGCGATTGGGGCGGGTTGCTTTGTGGCAGAGATTCAGCAGACCTCGGATGTCACCTATCGCATCTATGACTTCAAGCGCAAGGACAAGGATGGCAATTATCGCGAACTTCACACGAAAGAGGCTGCCGAGAGTATTGACTATACGGTGCTTTCAGACTATCGGACAGACTATGACTTGCCGAAGAATGAAGGTGTGCAGGTGGCGGAATGCCCTTATTTCACGACAGCCGTCTATGATTTGGACGAGCCGATGACGCTTGATTACTCTGAACTTGACTCGTTTGTCATTCTGATTGCCGTGAAAGGCGAGGGGAAAATCACAGCCAACGGCGAGACGATGGACTTTCAGATGGGCGACACGATATTGCTGCCCGCCACCACGGAAGAAGTGAAAGTGGAGGGCGAGGTGAGGTTTTTGGAGACTTACGTCTGACCTTCCAGATACTTCCGCACATCCTCCTGTAAGCGCCGGAACTGTTCACAGACCATATAGCCGTTGTTTTTCTTGAGCATCACCTTGATGTCTTGCAGCGAATTTTCATAGCAAGTCATCTCGTTGCGCTTTTGTGTCTTGTGTGCCGCAGCGTGGTGAATCTCGTTCTGCCGCTCCTGTCTGAGCAGGTTGCACACTTTCGACAGTATCGGTGACACCACCCCGTCGAACAGATGATGCCCCTGTATATATAAATAGGTGGTCTGCGGTGTCACGCCCAACCCCTTGATACACTCCTTCGTGTGCAGATATTCCTCCTTGGCGTTGGGGTAATGGCGTTGCAGTTCCATGACTTTCGTGCGCACTTTCCGCTTTACGTTGGCTATGGCGGGCGCTGGATTCTGCACGCAGAAGCCGCCCGGGTCGGCTATGCGGTTGAAGTCGGAGATGGTAAATTTCGGGTAATTCCCGTTGCGGTACATCATGATAGACCACACGAACAGCGGGAACAATGCCTCCGAGAACTGCTTGAAGAAGTCGCGGAAGTCGAAGATGCGGTGGTCATTGAGCGTCACGGACACGCATACGTTGTGCAGCGATGGGGCGTAGCACTGGTAATTCTCTATCGCATAGACATAGGTGTGGAACACGTAGGGGCTATTCAGTATTCGTTCCGATTGCGCCGTGCATCCCTGTACCAGATAGTCGTAGTCGGCATCGACACAGGCAATCATGTCCTTTCCCAACGGCTCACCCTCCAAGAAGTTCATCAGCACCGACTTCTTGCCGCGCGTCAGATTTACCTTTGAGGGCAGCATCACCTCGAAATACCGCTTGTCGTTCTCAAACTCGCTGAGCACCGTCCGCCAGAAATAGATATCATCATAGCTCTCCACGTAGGCTACAATCCTGCGCCTCGCCCGTTTCGAGGTCAGGGCATTCGCCGCCTCGAAATACTTGCTGTTGATGTTGTCTTTCAGTCGGTTTGCCATATTCGGGTGGTTGTCGTGGTGTGTAGGCAGTCTGTTCCTATAGCGTGATGTCGCTTACCTCCGTCACAGCGTCCGTCCATCCGTTCATGATAACGGCGGGTGAGTGGGTAGTCAGGATGATTTGCACGTTTGGATTCAGTTCCACGCAGAGGTCTATCAGCCGTTTCTGCCATTCGATGTGCAGCGAAACCTCTGGCTCATCCATGAACAGCACGTGTGGCAAATCATCTTCCACAAGCACCGTCAGCAAGATGGCAAGCATCTGCTTCTCGCCGCTCGACAGTTGGTAAGGCACGAGTGTCTCGCCGATTTGTGAGAAGCGTATCTCGTTTTCCGTGCGCACTATCTTCTTGCCCGTCTCGGCAAACAACTCGTCGATGATATCCTGAAACCTCCTTTTCTTTTCCGACAGCCGTTGCGCCGCATCCGTATTGCCCGCCTGCAGTTCAGAGATGATGCGGTTTCCGATGTTCACCTGATAGTCGAGGTATTTGCGTTGCAGGTGATAGAGCTGAAAGTCGAGCGCCGAGGAGATGCGTGTATCCACGTGTGCCATTGTCTCAGAGTCGAGCACAGGCGAGTCGAGCGAGCGGATTACATCGTACCGTATCCACTTCGCATCCCCGGGTTCCACCTCCAATCGCACCCCTTTCAGTAGATGGCTCTGAAACTCGCCGCCCGCCGTCAGGCCTTTCACCACCTTATTTAATATGGTGGACTTGCCCACACCGTTGATGCCGCTCAGGATATTCACCCGAGGATTCAGTTCCCAAAGGATGTGTTTCTTCCCGCTCCAGAGCGAGTCGATTTCGATTCGCTTGATGTAGTCCGCGTACTTTTGCATAGTTCTCTGATTTGTTTTGGCAAATATACGAAATAATTATGAATTGCAGATAGCGGATTGTAAATTTCTTTGTACTTTTGCATCAAATATCGAAGAATTAGCAAAGAATGGAGCATAATAGACCGCTTACCGCCCATGTGGCGATGTTTCTTGCCTGCGCCTGCTGGGGATTGATGGCACCGCTTGGCAAGGACGCGATGACTCACGGCATCGACGGCATCGATATGGTGTCGTTCCGTGTGCTTGGGGGCGCTATTCTCTTTTGGTTGGTGTCTTTCTTTGTACCCAGGGAGCACGTTCCCGTGAAGGATATCCTGCTTTTCATCGGGGCTGCCGTGTTCGGGTTAGTCTGCAATCAGTGCTGCTATACCATCGGACTTGGCATCACCTCACCCATCAATGCGAGCATCGTCACCACGTCGATGCCTATCTTTGCGATGCTGTTGGCAGCCTTGATACTCAAGGAACCGATTACGAGTAAGAAGGTGATGGGTGTGCTGCTCGGGTGCAGCGGAGCCTTGATGTTGATTCTCACGAGTGCGGCTCATACGAGTGACAAGGTGGGTGACATCCGTGGCGACTTGCTCTGCCTTGCCGCACAGTTCTCCTTTGCCCTTTATCTCTCCCTGTTTCAGAAACTTATTCGCCGCTATTCGGTCTTTACTGTCAATAAGTGGATGTTCCTTTGGGCTACGGTATTGATTCTCCCGTTCTCCACCCCGCACGTCCTTGCCATCGACTTTCCGAATGTTCCCGCAAGGACTTGGTGGGAGGCTGCATACGTTGTGGTGTTCGGCACCTTCGTGGCTTACATCCTTTCGATGATTGGACAAAAGACGCTGCGCCCCACCGTGGTGAGCATCTACAACTATGTGCAGCCGCTCGTTTCCGTCACCGTCTCCATCCTTACAGGCATCGGGATATTAAAATGGAGCCAGGCGGTTGCCGTGCTCCTTGTGTTTTCCGGCGTGTGGCTCGTCACGAAGTCACGCAGCCGCCGGGATTTAGAAAAGTGAATCGAGGCGGAGATTACCGCTGCCGCGCCTTGAAGGGAGGTCGCGTCTCGCCTGGATGCCAGAAGTCCAATAGTGCGATCTCGAACACCATGTTGCTGTAAGCAGGGCGGTTGGAGTCGGAAGAAGCACCGTAGGCGAGGGGATAGGGGATATAGACCCGCCAATAGTCACCCACGTGCATGTTCTGCACCGCCGTGGCGAATCCGTCTATCCAGTTGGCTCCGTCGATGAAGTTAGCTGTCTGCCAACTGAAATTACCGGTGAAACTCTGGTCCACCACCAATCCCTCGGCGTAGGTAGCCGTCGGAATCAGGCGGGTGCGGTAAGCCACGCGCACCGTGTCGGTGTAGAGCGGACAGGTCGTTCCGCTACCGCTCTCAATCTTCTCCACGTAGATGAAGTCGGCATCGCTCTTGGCAGTCTCGAAGTCTTTCGAGTAAGTGAGAATCTTTGTGAAGGCGCTGTTAGCCGCCCATTGGGCAGTCATGTCGTCGTTCTTCTTCTGCCAGTTGTCCCACTCGCCTTCAATCTCGTCGGTCTCGCTGCACGATGATACCGCTCCCGCCATCGGCAGCAGTACCATCATGAGCATGATATAATATAGTTTCTTCATCTATTGCAGTTTCTTCAACAACGATGCGATGCTTACCTTGTCCTCGATGATGGATGCAAGGTCGGCGATGTTCACGCGCTCCTGTTCCATCGTGTCGCGGAAACGGAGCGTCACCTTGCCGTCCGTCAGCGACTCATGGTCGATGGTTACGCAGTACGGCGTACCGATGGCGTCCTGACGGCGATAGCGCTTGCCGATGGAATCCTTCTCGTCGTACTGGCAGTTGAAGTGGAATTTCAGGTCGTTGATGATTTCCCTTGCCTTCTCGGGCAGACCGTCCTTGCGCACGAGCGGCAGCACAGCCAGCTTCACGGGAGCGAGGGCTGCGGGCAGTTTCAGCACCGCGCGGGTCTCTCCGTTCTCCAACTTCTCCTCCTCGAAAGAGTGGCACATGATGGAGAGGAACATACGATCCACACCGATAGAGGTCTCAATCACATAGGGCACGTAGCTCTCGTTGGTCTGCGGGTCGAAGTATTTGATGGACTTTCCGCTGTACTTCTCATGCTGCGAGAGGTCAAAGTTCGTGCGGCTGTGTATGCCTTCCACCTCCTTGAAGCCAAACGGCATCTTGAATTCGATGTCCGTGGCGGCGTTGGCGTAGTGGGCTAACTTGTCATGGTCGTGGAAACGGTAGTTCTCCGCACCGAAACCGAGCGCCTGATGCCATGCCATGCGCGTCTGCTTCCACTTCGGGAACCACTCTAACTCTGTGCCCGGCTGTACGAAGAACTGCATCTCCATCTGCTCGAACTCGCGCATGCGGAAAATGAACTGACGCGCCACAATCTCGTTGCGGAACGCCTTACCAATCTGTGCGATACCGAAAGGCAACTTCATGCGGCCCGTCTTCTGCACGTTCAGGTAGTTCACGAAGATACCCTGTGCCGTTTCTGGGCGCAGATATACCTTCATCGAGGCATCTGCCGAAGCACCCATCTCGGTGGAAAACATCAGGTTAAACTGGCGTACATCCGTCCAGTTCTTCGTGCCGCTGATGGGATCCACGATTTCTTCGTCAAGGATAATCTGCTTCAAGGCTTCGAGATCCGGTCCCTGCATTGCCTCCGCATAGCGGGCATGCAGTGCGTCGCGCTTTGCCTTCACCTCTGCCACGCGGGGCGAAGTCTCTAAATATTTGGCCTCGTCGAAGCTCTCGCCGAAGCGCTTGCGTGCCTTCTCCACCTCCTTATTGATCTTCTCGTCGTATTTCGCCATCTGCTCCTCTATCAGTACGTCGGCGCGATAGCGTTTCTTCGAGTCGCGGTTGTCAATCAAGGGGTCGTTGAAGGCATCCACGTGTCCCGATGCCTTCCATATCGTCGGATGCATGAAAATGGCCGAGTCGATGCCCACGATGTTCTCGTGCAGCAGTACCATCGACTTCCACCAGTATTCCTTGATGTTGTTCTTCAGCTCCACGCCCATCTGACCGTAGTCATACACGGCGCCCAATCCGTCGTAGATGTCACTGGATGGGAACACGAAACCGTATTCCTTGCAGTGGCTCACGATTTTCTTAAATACATCTTCTTGTGCCATAAAGTCTTGTTAAATTTGCAAATTTGACTGCAAAGTTACGAAATAACTGACACATACGCACACATCTTCCAAAGATTAACACTGATTAAGATAATTAGTCCCAAAAGTTGTCCCAACAGTTCGGACAAATCTTGGGACGGTTTGAAACAAATGCTGCTGATGCTGATATACAAAAAGCGGGTGCGCCTAAACATTGGCGCACCCGCTTTCCTATTTGTGATTGTAATGCTATTCTAAACTAAACCTTACGCTGTTCTAACGTGGCGAAGACTTACTTGGTAACCTTCTCGTGCGAGAAGTAGATACCGCCGTTCACCTGCGGAACACCGTTGTACGTGCTCTTCGGACCTACTACGGTCAGAACATCACCTACCTCAATGCCGTTGGTGGCAAGGCAATCCTTGCGGGCATCGCCCGTTGCACCCCATCCGGGATAGCAGCCATATACGTAGAGCGAGTTAGCACCATCGGAGAGATAGAGGTTTCCGTAAGTTGCGTTTGCAACCTCCGTCAATGTACCGCTCACGCGATAATATACGCTCGGGTTGTCTTCCTTGGTGAGGAACTCCTCGATGCTAACCTCCGTTACGGGGTAGAACTTCTCGGCTGCTGCCTCCGTCATCTGCGGATCGCCCTTGTATTCACCACGCTTACCAATGAGAGTCACAACGTCGCCCTCCTTCAGACCGAGTGCTGCAAAGTCGCCCTTAGCGCCGATGCCATATACATAAGTCTCGCCGGAGTAGTCCTTGATGTAAACATTACCGTAGTCAGCATTTGCCACCTGCGTGATAATACCAGAGATGCGATAGATTGTGTTACCTACCTCGGCAGCGAGGAAGTCTGCAATGCTCACCTCGATGATGGCACCCTTCTGCGAGATGGTCGTCTCGGCAGAGTAGTTCTTCTTGCCGTCGGTGGTGTTGAACACGATGGTCGTCTCACGGTCGCCGCCGTTGTTGGCTGCTGCGTGGAACTTCACGGTAGGCTCGGCACCGCCGTTGATGGCCACGATGGAGAGCCAATTCTGTGCGTCCTCGGGAATCTCTACGGATACACCGTTGCTCGTCTTGCAGGTCAGGCTTACGGTAAAGTCACCGCCTTCGAGGGGCAACTGGCTGTTCTCGACATCCACACCCTCAACCTTAATCAGTGATTTGTTCACGCTGATGAAGGTCGCATCTACCAATTCAACCGTTCCGTTGTAGGTGGTCTTCGGACCTTCAACGGTCACTTCATCACCCACGTCGATGCCGAACGAAGCCCAAGCGTAGCTGCCGCTTGCGTTTACCGTACCGTAAATGTAGATCTCGCCAGTACCATCATTCATGTAGAAGTTACCGTAGGTGGTGTTGGCGATGCGGGTTACGGTACCCGTCACGCGGTATTGCTTGCTGTCAGGACCTGCGATTACCTCTGCGCATGTAGCGGGAGAAACCGTTGCAAGACCTTGAATCACGTTGATGTTCTGTGTTCTGCCGTCACAAGTGATGTGCAACTCTGCGGTACGGCCGTCGAGCGTGCTTGCGGCGGAGAAGGTAATCGTGCTGCTGCCGGCAGAACCGGAAGCGGGAGACACGGTGAGCCACTCGGGAATCTCGTCCGTGTTGATGCTCCAACTTGACTTTGCATCTACGTCGATGGAGGTGCTGCCTCCGTTCATGTCGATAGACACGTAAGACGATGACACGCGGATTTGGTCAAGATACGTCGGGTCGTTATCATCCGAGCAGCTTACCAGCATGGCAACGGCTGCTATCAGTGACGGGAAAAAATATTTGAGTTTCATATTGTCTTGACTTTATTTGAATTAGTTGAAAATGTACTTGATACCAACAGAAGCATACCAGCACTGGCCGATACCATGGTTGGGAACCCATGTCTTGGTGCTGCCGCTGACTGCGGAAGGAGTAGAGAAGAGGGCATAGCCTTCTGCATCAACACCTTCGTACTTGAGGATGCGAGCCTCTGAGCCGATAGCCGGGTTCATATACTTGCTCACGCCCCATGAAGAGTTGAACAGGTTGAGCAGGTTCTTCACGTCCATGCTGAGCTGCAGCGCGTGCTTGGTCTTGCCCACGTTCAGCTTGAAGTCATGCTTGTAGCTGAAGTCGATGCGATGTACCCACGGAGAATATACGCTGTAAGCCTCTGCATACTCACCCTGATGGTTCTTCAGATAGCTGTCCTTGTGCACATAGTCCATGAAGCGGGTCTTGTCGTCCTCAGATACGAAGCGGAACAGATTGCTTGATACTTCCTTGTCCGTCGGGATGTAAAGTGCATCGTATGCGTAACCGTCGCCGTTCATGTCGTTGGTCGTCATATAGGAATAGTTGTAGCCGCCGCGCCAAGTCTCATAGATGAAGCTATAATGGTTGCCGCTCTTGTCGTGAATCGTTGCGGAAGCCACGATACGGTCAGGCGTTACATACTGCGAGTTGTGCAGCTTGATGTTATTCGGACCTTCCACGGTGGGCACGTAGGTGAATGCAGACTCGGCTGCGGAACCCGGCATACCCGTCACCTCTTTCGATACCAGATGCGTGTAAGCCGCCATCAGGCTGATGTTCTCCGTAGGCTGCGCATTGATGGTGATGTTGCCAGACCAACCGTAACCTCTGCTGGTATTCTCCAGAACGAAAGCCTTTGTGCCTACGCGATAGCCTGCAGGATAGATGGGGCGGTTATCAACACCGTTGAAGCGTGCAAAGCCGCCAACGGAAGGAATGCTCCAGTCTGAGATGGAAACGCCGTTGATAGTCTTGTTGAAGATACCCTCAACCGTTACAGACAACGGGAAGGAAACGGGGATGTTGTAATCCACTGCCAAAGAAGTTTTCCATACCTGCGGCATCTTGAAGTTGGAATCAACACCATTCACGGCAGAAGGAACGGTACCGTCATCAGGTGTTACCGTGGTCGGATAGCCCAAGCTCTTCAGCTTGTCCAACAACGGATTGATGTAATGACCGTTGCCGTCGGTAACGAGACCACCCTTGAACTCGTCCATCGAGAAGCCTTTCTTGGCTGCCTCAGAAGCGTTGATTTGTGCCTGATACTGCACCAAACCGCCGTTGGTCGGCATGTTGGTGAAGAACACGAGAGGCAGACGGCCAGAGAAAAGACCCGTACCACCGCGTACTTTCAGGCTCTTGTCGCCGAATACATCGTAGGTGAAGCCCACACGCGGAGAGATTGTCACGCTGTTGCCGGGCCATTTGCCAGTATCGATGTGGCGTACATCGCCGTTATTGTCATAGTAGTCAAGTGCAAGAATGGCGTTGTTCGTCATCAGGTCGCCGTTGTCGAAGAACAGACCATCGAAGCGCACACCATAGGTCAGCTTCAGCTTATCCGTGATGTTCCAATCGTCCTGTGCATAGAAGCCGGCCTTGTTGAACTGCACGCGGGCAGCAGGATTTGTCTCACCGTCATAACCATAAGTCAGGCAGACGATTTCAGGAGCAGCACCATTGATGAAGTCAGCCATGCTCTTGTAGCGGTAGTAACCCGTACCATTACGCATATAAGCGTTGTCTGCCATCTGATGCTCGAAGGTCAATCCGGCAGTAATCTTGTGCTTACCCATGTAGTAAGTCACATCGTCCTTGATGTTCCAGATGGTGTTATGTACGGCATTGTTCCAAGTGAACAACTCATAACCGAGTGCCATGTAGTTGTTCTCGCCGGCATCGTCAAGGATATCAATGAACGGGAACTCGGAGGAGTTCGTACCACGGATATCGTCAAGCTTAGAGTAAGTAGCGAGGAACTGGTTGGAAAGATTCTCTGTCAGACGGCTGTTCAAGTCCAAAGAGAGGGAGTGAACAAGGTTGTCCATAGAGTACATGGCGTTTGCAAACGACATGGAGTATTGTGACATACGGGAGCCTGCCATACGCGTACCACCGTCCATAGAGGTAGCATTGGGTGCGCTCCAACGCATATTCTTCGTGTAATTGTAGCGCAGTGCCAAGTGGTGCTTATCCGTGATGTTCCAGTCCAAGCGGGCGAGCAGCTTGTAGTTGCTCTCGTCTGCGGGGAAGTTTGTCCATGAACCGGTATCGTAACCGTACTTGTTGCGCACGTGATCAGAAACGGTCTGCAGGTCAGAAAGCTTTGTGCGGGAAACGTAGTTGTCGGGGTCTGCAACGCCATTTGCCGAACCTTGCCAACGGTTTGCGATGGTCGGAGTCTTGATCATCTCACCATTTACGAAGAAGAAGAGCTTGTCTTTAATAATCGGACCACCGAGCGTAAGACCGTAAGTTGTCTGCTGGTCTTTGTCGCGGGCACCGGAAATCTGCTCGCGCTCAATAGCGTCACCGCGCAGGTTCTCGTTCTTATGATAGACGTATGCGCTGCCCTTGAAGGTGTTCGTACCCGACTTGGTGATGGCGTTCACGCCACCGCCGATGAAGTTCGTCTGACGAACATCATACGGGGAAATCACCACCTGCAGCTCTTCGATGGCATCAATGGAGATAGGATTGCCACCACCGGGGAGGCCATCGCTCAGACCGAAGTTGTTGTTGAAGTTTGCACCATCCACCGTGAAGTTTGCGGTACGGCCGTCAGCACCGGCGAAGCTCATGCCGTTACCGCCGTAAGGAGAAAGGCGGGTCACGTCAGTGATGGCGCGGCTGACCGTCGGCAGGTTCGTAATCTGCGAGCTCGTGATGTTGGTGGAGGCACCAGTCTTCTCGGCAGCAAACTTGGAAGCCTTACCGCTTACGATGATTTCGCCGATTTCGTTGGCGTCCTCAGAGATCCATGTGGCGAGGTTGTAGGTTTCACCCAACTGGAGAACAATACCCTTGAGCACCTTCGTCTGGTAACCGATGTAGGAAATGGTTACCTCGTAAGGGCCACCAGTACGCATACCCTGAATGGTGAAGCGACCGGAGGTGTTGGTAACTGTTGAGTAGCGCGTGCCCGAAGGCTCGTGAACAGCCACAACGGTTGCGCCGATGACTTCTTCACCACTTTCGTTGTCAAGAGTCACCTTACCCGCCAAACTTGACGTGGTAATCTGTGCCACGGCCGTCAATGAAAGCATTAACAGCGTAGCCACCAGAAAAAACAATCTTTTCTGCATAAATGGAATTTGTTTAATTAATTAAAATGGCTCGAAAAAGCCAACAGTTTATATTTCGGGTGCAAAGTTAGCAAAAAAACATTAAAAAGATTGCAAAAAAGCATTAAAGATATGTTACGAACTTGTGAATTTTTTGTTGAGGGCTGAATTCGGGTCGTTTGGAGGCTGAATTCGATGCGAAAGGAGGCTCCAAACGATCCGTTTGGAGCCTCCTTTCTCCCGCCTTCCTACACCTTATTATATTATATAGGATTTATGGGGCATTCAAGAGATGTCTTCAATGTCATCTTCCTCGATGTATTCGATGTCCTCATCGTCAATGAAAAGGTCTTCGTCTTCGCCCTCAAATGCCATTTCCTCGGCGAAGGTGGTGATGTCCTTGTCGCGGTGGACGAGGCTGTCCTCAGCCATCACCATCGAGAGTTTGTTGCTCTCCGTGTTCAGTTCGCGCCAGAGAACATCCTTCAGTTCTTCCAATCCGAAGCCCGTCACGGCGGATATGAACACCGTGGGCAGGTCTTGCGGCAGCGTCTCGCGCAGCATATCCATCAGCTCCTCGTCGAGCAGGTCGCACTTTGTCACCGCCAATACGCGGTGCTTGTCAAGCAGTTCGGGGTTGAATCGCTGCAGTTCGTTCAGCAGGATCTCGTACTCCCGCCGGATATCGTCGGTGTCGCCCGGCACCATGAAGAGCAGCAGCGAGTTGCGCTCGATATGTCGCAAGAACCGCAGACCGAGCCCCTTGCCCTCGCTTGCACCCTCGATGATGCCCGGAATGTCTGCCATGACAAACGACTTGTTGTCGCGGTAGCCCACGATGCCGAGTGATGGCTCCATCGTGGTGAAGGGGTAATTGGCAATCTTGGGCCGTGCATTCGATACGGACGAGACGAGCGTGGATTTGCCTGCATTGGGGAATCCCACCAATCCGACATCGGCAAGCAGTTTCAGTTCAAGGATGACGGTCATCTCCTGCATCGGCTCTCCTGGCTGTGCGTAGCGGGGCGCTTGGTTGGTAGGTGAGCGGAACTGGAAGTTGCCCAATCCGCCGCGACCGCCTTTCAGCAGCACAATCTCCTGTCCGTCGTGAGTGACATCGCAGACATACTTGCCCGTCTCGGCGTTATAGACCACCGTTCCGCAGGGCACGTCGATATATACATCCTTGCCATCCGTGCCGTGACACTTGTCGCGCCCGCCGTTTCCGCCGTGCTCAGCAAAGATGTGGCGCTCGTATTTCAGGTGCAGCAGCGTCCAGTAGTTGTGGTTTCCCCGCAGGATGACGCTTCCACCCTTGCCGCCGTCACCGCCGTCGGGCCCGCCGTTGGGGTTGTATTTCACGTGGCGCAGGTGCATGGAACCCTTGCCGCCCTTGCCCGAGCGACAGTAAATCTTCACATAATCAACGAAATTCGATTCCATATAGCTGCCTTACGCCTGATTAAATATTGTCAATCACCTTGCTGATGTCACCGAGGATGCGCTCCAGCTCGCCCAGTCCGTCAATGTGATAGTGCAGGTTCTCGCCCTTGTACCACTCAATCAGCGGCTGCGTCTGGTCGTGATATACTACGAGGCGCTTTCTGATTGTCTCCTCGTTGTCGTCGGCGCGACCGCTCTGCTGTCCGCGCAGCAGCAGCCGTTTCATCAGTTCATCCTCCGGCACATCAAGTTCAATCATGGCAGACACCTTGTGCCCGCGCTCGTCGAGCATCCGCTTCAGCGCCTCGGCCTGGGGGATGGTGCGGGGGAATCCGTCGAAGATGACACCTGCATGATCCTTGCCGAAAGCATCGTAGGCTGCGGCGAGAATGCTAATCATCAGCTCGTCGGGTATCAGTTGTCCGTTGTCAATATACTGCCGGGCGGTCTTTCCCAGTTCCGTGCCGTTCTTAATCTCCGCGCGCAGCACATCGCCGGTGGAGATATGATTGAGACCATACTTCTCAATGAGCTTGTCGCTCTGGGTGCCCTTGCCGGAGCCTGGAGCACCGAAAATTACGATATTCTTCATCCTTTATGTTAGTTTGTGTCGTGTGAGTCTATTCTTCCACGAGTGTGTAGATGTCTTTCAGCGTGCGTCCCTGCTGGTCATAGTCGAGACCATAGCCCACGATGAAGTCGTTGGGGATGGTGAACGCCACGTAGTCAAGCTTCAGTTCCGTCTGCAGCTTCTCGGGCTTGAAGAGCAGCGTGCAGATGTGTACCGACTCCGGGTTTCTCGTTCCGAGCGTCTCAATCATGCGCTTCATGGTCAGCCCGCTCTCCACGATATCCTCCACGATGATGACGGTGCGCCCGCTGAGATTCTCGTTGATGCCGATTACCTCCTTGATCTTGCCAGTCGAGGTGGTGCCCTGGTAGGAGGCGAGCTTCACGAAGGATATCTCGCAGGGGATGGTCATCTCGCGCATCAGGTCGGCGGCGAAGATGAACGACCCGTTGAGGACTGCGAGGAACAGCGGGTTCTTGCCTGCCATGTCCTTGCTGATCTGCTCGGCAACGGCCTTTACGCGGCTCTTGATCTCGGTCTCGGGGATGGAAGTCTGGAAGGTCTTGTCCTTGATTTTAACGATACCCATTGCTTGAATTGATTAAATTTTCTGCAAAATTACAAATAATCCTGCAAACTCTGCCATTTGTCGGCACAATTTTCGTATATTTGCACCAATGAAGATATTCACGAGTGCGCAGATTCACGAGTTGGACAACTATACCATCGAGCACGAACCTGTCAAGTCGATTGACCTGATGGAGCGTGCGGCGAGGGCGCTGACGCTTGCCATCACCGATGCGTGGGGGAGTGCAACGCCCGTGATTGTCTTTGCGGGACCGGGCAACAACGGGGGCGATGCCTTGGCGGTGGCACGGATGCTGTTGGACAAAGGCTACGATGTACGTGCCTATTTGTTCAACATTTCCGGGCGGCTCTCCGAAGATTGTGCGGAGAACAAGCGGCGATTGCTCGACAAAAAGGCGAAGGCGTTGGTGGAAGTGACGCAGGAATTTGAGCCTCCGCAGCTTGAAGCGGGCATGCTCGTGGTGGACGGACTTTTCGGTTCTGGCCTTAACAAGCCCCTTGCGGGCGGTTTCGCCTCATTGGTGAAATATGTCAATGCCTCGCCTGCGCAGGTGGTCAGCATTGATGTCCCCTCCGGACTGATGACGGAGGACAATACCTATAACGTGCGCGCGAACATCATGCGCGCCGATTTGACGCTTACGCTCCAGTTGCCCAAGCTCTCCTTTCTCTTCCCCGAGAGCCAGCAGTTTCTCGGCAGGGTGAAGGTGCTCGACATCCGCCTGAGTGCCGAAGGCATCGCGGAGATTCCCTCCCAATACACATTATTAGAAGAAAACGACGTGCGGCGGCTCTTGCTGCCCCGCGACCCCTTTGCCCATAAGGGTAAGATGGGCAATGCGCTCCTCATTGCCGGCAGCTACGGCATGGGCGGTGCCGCTGTGCTTGCGACCAAAGCCTGCCTACGCGCGGGTGTCGGCAAGGCGACAATCTGCACGCCCAAACAGAATAATATCATTCTTCAGATTAGTGTGCCGGAGGCTATCGTGCGCTCGGGGCGCGACGAAACGGTCTTCTCGGAGGCGGTTGATACCGAGGACTTCCAGGCTGTGGGCATCGGTCCCGGTCTGGGGACAAGCGAACAGACCGCCATTGCCCTTATCACACAACTGCGGCGCACGCCGTGTCCCATCGTTGCGGACGCGGATGCCCTCAACATCCTGGCCTCCCACCGCGCATGGATGCAGCAGTTGCCGCCCGGCATCATCCTGACACCCCACCCGAAAGAGCTTGACCGCTTAGAGGGACACAGCACCGACAGCTATGAGCGGCTGATGAAAGCCTGTGCCCTTGCGGAGCGTATCCAAGGCTATGTGCTGCTGAAAGGACACCATAGCGCACTCTGTCTGCCCGACGGGCACGTCGTATTCAACTCGACGGGCAATGCGGGCATGGCGACTGCCGGCAGCGGTGACGTGCTGACGGGCATCATCACTGGGCTGCTTGCCCGCGGCTATAAGCGGGCGGATGCCTGCATTGTGGGCATGTACCTGCACGGACTTGCGGGGGATATTGCTGCCCGTGAGGTCGGAGAAGAGAGCCTTGTCGCGGGTGATATCATCCGTTGCCTCCCGCAGGCATTCCGGCGATTGGCCGACTGAACTCTATTTATGAATCAATAACAAGAACACATCACATAGAAACGATTATGAAACGCATATCATCTGTACTGCTTGCCTCGTGCTGCTCATTGCTCACCGCCTTCGCCCAGACTGCGCTCAGCGCCTATCAGCCCGGTGTTACGGCGGAGGGAGCTGTCTATTTTCTGCCCAAGACCGCCATCCGCGTGGTCGTGCAGGTAGAGAAGACCACCTACACCCCCGGCGACTTCTGCCGGTATTCCGAGCGGTTCCTCCGCATCAAGGATGTACCTTCAGAGCCTTCCGTAAGCTATCGCATCGTCTCGCTGCAACAAGAGGCGGTTGCCGTGGCGGACACTTCCAAGTGCTATGCGGTGAAGTTTGACAGTAAGACGTGCGCGGCAAACGTGGCACTTTCGGATGACGGCGTGCTGCTTTCCATCAACGCCGCTCCCCAAAAGCAGGCTGCACCGAGTGACCCAGCCTCACGCTTTGCCTCCTCCGAACGGTTGCTGCCCAATCCCCGGCAGTATATGAGTGAGGAGATACTTGCTGCCGGCAGCACCGCAAAGATGGCGGAACTGACGGCGTTGGATATTTATGAAATCAGGGAAAGCCGTAACCTGCTCGTGCGTGGGCAGGCTGACAACATGCCGAAAGACGGCGCGCAACTAAAGCTGATGCTCAGTCAGCTTGACGAGCAAGACCGTGCATTGAGCAGTCTTTTCACGGGCGTTACCGTCCGCGACACCGTGGAAAAGGTATTTACCATCGTTCCCAATGGGGAAATCAAGCGCGATGTGCTTTTCCGTTTCTCTCAGAAGTTAGGTATCGTGGATGCTGATGACTTGGGAGGTACACCTTATTATATTACGGTGGAAAACCTGCGTGCCATCCCGCAGCCGGAAGTTGATGCCAAAAAGAAAGCCCGTCAGGTATCTGGCATCTATGTCAATATACCTGGCAGGCTGAAGTCTGTCGTTTCCACCGCTGCGCAGACGCTTGTCGCTTCCGAGTTCCCTGCGGGTCAGTTCGGTAATGTGGAACTGCTCAGTGCTGCACTCTTCAACAAGCGTTATACCACGCATCTCTGGCTTCATCCCCTTTCGGGAGCCGTGGAGCGATTAGAGGCGGAACAACCGAAATAAGTGATTACACCAAGTGTTCAATCAGATCGGCGCGGTCGCCGGGGAGCATATCGATGACGGGAATCTCAATCATCGTGTAGCAACCGGGCTGCAGGCGTACTGAAGCGCGTGCCACATTGACGAGTACCTGACCCGTGAGTGCGGGGTTATTGATGCTCATGTTGAACTCCATGCGCTGGTTCTGGCTCTGTCCGCTGACACCCTTACGCACGAGATTCACGCCGTGTCCCATATCGCGCACGTCATCCACGCTCTCTACTTGGAATACATGCGTCTCGTCACTTGCGAAATACGGGTCGGCCTTGATGTCTTTCGTCACCTGTTCCAAGCTTGCACCCTCTTCCAACTCCACATACACCATGCGACGATGGATGCCCTCGCCGAGGGGAATCGTCATGGAAAGGGCGTTCTTTACGCCAGCCTTTGAGCGCACGCAGACGCTGTGACCCATAGACATACCGGGACCGAAGTTGGTGTAGCTGAGGCCCTTTGGGGCGAGGCTCTGCATGAGGGTGCGGACGATGGAGTCTGAACCCGGATCCCATCCTGCGGCGATGACGCTGACGGTGTTCGTCTCTTTGTTGAGCTTCATCAAACGCTCGCGGTAGCCGCGAATCTGCGTGTGAATGTCAAACGAATCGACCGTGTTGATGCCGAGCGGCAGAATCTGGTTGGCATATTCCTCACATGAGCGGGTAGGCGTAGCGAGAATGGCCACATCCACATCCTTCAGTTCGCGGATATCCTTTACCACTTCATACTGGGCAAGCTCTGCGGGCTTGTTTTCCGCACCGTTGCGGCGCACGATGCCTGCCACTTCAAAGTCGGGGGCAGCCTCCAAAGCCTGGAGTGAATACTTTCCGATGTTGCCGTAACCTACGACGGCTGCTCTGATTTTCTTCATAATCTTTGTTTTCTTTTATTGGTTAGTTTTTTTGTTTGCGGTTGCAAAAGTACGGCTTTTTCGCAGAACTGCATAACTAAATGGCGGAAAAGTTATGGAAAATCTTTCGTTTTGTGACAATCCGTCATATTTGCGGTGGGAAATACAATAAATCGTAAGTCCTCTGCGTTTAATTGTAGTATATACGCAAAAATTGTAAGTTATGATAGAATACATCAAGGGTGAGCTGACAGAGCTGACTCCAGCCTTGGCGACGGTCGAGGCGGCAGGAATCGGTTACGGCCTGAACATCACGCTTAACACGTTCAGCGCCATTCAGGGAAAGAAGGAGATAAAGCTCTATGTCTATGAGGCTATTAGGGAGGATGCGCATCTGCTCTATGGGTTCGTGAACAAGAAGGAGCGGGAGATGTTCCTCTTGCTGATTTCCGTGAGCGGAGTAGGGGCGAACACGGCGCGGATGATTCTCTCTTCGCTCAGCGTCAGTGAGTTGTGCAACGCTATCTCTACGAACAACGAGCGCGCGATGAAGGGGGTAAAAGGTATCGGATTGAAGACCGCACAACGCATCATCGTGGATCTTCGCGACAAGATAGTGGCGATGGGTATAACCGATGAGATACCGACGGGTGGCTCCATTGCGGCGCCCGTGAACAACCAAGTGAAGGACGAGGCGGTGAGTGCGCTGACGATGCTGGGCTTCGCACCCGCACCGAGCCAGAAGGTTGTGGTCGCCATTCTGCAAGAACAGCCCGACGCTCCCGTGGAGACGGTAGTGAAACTGGCATTAAAGCAAATCAAGTAAATCCTTTCTGTTTATTTGAGGCGAGTCGCATATATCATGATGGTGCTTTTTCTCGCGTGCGCGTGGATGCGTGCGCAAGAGGAAGACAAAGCCCGCTGGCGGATTCAGCGGACGGCTCCCGTCATGGTGTCTGACCTTGATTCCTCTGCGCTTGACCTGCGGATGCCCGACAATATCCGGCAGACGGTGGAGTACGACGATTCAGCGAATGTCTATTATGTCGGCTCGAAGATAGGAGATTCCTATCTCAATGCCCCGATACTGATGACACCAGAGGAGTATCGGAAATGGAGCGAGCAGCGGGCGCTGCGCGCATTCTTCCGTCAGAAAGATGCGGAGAACGTGGCAACGCAAGGCGAGGACAAGTTCTCTTTCTCCGATATGCACTTCGACCTCGGGCCTGCGGAAAAGGTATTCGGACCGGGCGGTGTGCGTGTGAAGATGCAGGGAACGGCGGAACTGAAGTTGGGTGCGACGATGAAGAACATTGAGAATCCGTCGCTGCCCATTCGCAACCGTAAGACCACGGCGTTTGATTTTGACGAGAAGATAAACCTGAACATGAACGCAAGGGTGGGGGACAAGCTGAGTATGAACCTGAACTACAACACGGATGCCACCTTTGACTTCGACGCGCAGAACCTGAAACTGAAATACGAGGGCAAGGAAGACGAGATTATCAAACTGGTGGAGGCGGGTAACGTCAGCTTTCCTTCCAATAACTCGTTGGTGAAAGGCGCGTCGAGCCTCTTCGGTATTCGCACAGATATGCAGTTCGGCAAACTGAAGGTGCAGACGGTGCTGTCGCAGAAGAAATCATCTACCAAAAGCGTTTCCTCACGAGGTGGCACGCAGACCACGCCTTTTGAGCTTGACGTGGCAGACTACGAGGAAAACCGTCACTTCTTCCTTTCCCATTATTTCCGTCAGCGGTATGATGCGGCGATGGCTACATTGCCGAATGTGATGACGGGTATTGAGATTAACCGTGTGGAGATATGGGTGACGAACAAGACGGGCAACACTACCAATACCCGCAATATCGTGGCTCTGACCGACCTCGGCGAGAACACCCAGGTGAGCAATACGCAGTGGGGACTAACGGGGCAGAGCGTGCCGGGCAATGCTGCCAACAGCGAGTATTCCACGTTGGTGAATGGCTATGCCGCCGCACGCGACATCGACCAGACCACCACAGTCTTGTCGGCTATCCCCGGTTTTGAGGTGGGAACAGACTATGAAAAACTCTCGAGTGCCCGACTATTGACCCCGTCGGAATATACCGTGAACAAGGCTTTGGGTTACATATCCCTCCGCACGGGCTTGCAGACCGACCAGGTATTGGCGGTGGCTTATGAGTTTACATCGGGCGGTGTCACCTATCAGGTGGGTGAGTTTGCAGGAGATTTGCCCGAAACCTCACAGGCACTTTTTGTGAAGTCGCTGAAGAATACATCCAATAACCCGTCGCAAGGCAATTGGGACTTGATGATGAAGAATGTTTATTACCTTGCTTCGACGGTGGAAAAGAGCAAGTTTCGCCTTGACATAAAGTTCCAGAGCGATACGGCGGGTGTTTATCTGACCTATATCCCCGACCAGCGGGTAAAGGGTACGACGCTGCTGAAACTGCTTGGTGGCGACCGTTTGGACGACAACAACAAGGTACATTCCAATGGTTACTTCGACTTTGTGGAGGGCTATACCGTGTCCAACGGTCGTGTGTTCTTGCCCGCTGCAGAACCTTTCGGCGAGTATCTGCGCAAGCAACTGATGAGCAAGGGCCTGTCGCCCGACGAGGCGGAGAAGTATGTGTTCAGTCAGCTCTACGACTCTACCAAGACCGTGGCAAAGCAGAACGCGGAGAAAAACAAGTTCATCCTGACGGGCCAGTACAAGGGCAGGTCGGCGAATGTCATATCTCTCGATGCCTATAACGTGCCGCAAGGCTCCGTGGTGGTTACGGCGGGCGGTGTGGTGCTGACTGAAGGCTCCGACTATTCGGTGGATTATTCGGCGGGTGAGGTGACGATTCTGAATCAAAGCATCGTTGATGCGGGCACGAATGTGAACGTGTCATTGGAGTCGAATACCGACTATGGTATGCAGCGCAAGACGATGATGGGCGTCAATTGGGAATATGATTTCTCGAAAAGCTTTCAGCTTGGCGGTACGTTGATGCACCTTTCCGAGCAGGCACTTGTCTCGAAAGTGTCAATGGGTATGGAGCCGCTGAGTAATACGCTGTGGGGACTCAATGTGAATTGGAAGCAGGAAAGCCAATGGCTCACGTCGATGCTCAACAAGATTCCTTTCCTCCACGTGAAAGAACCGTCGCATATTTCCTTTACGGGTGAGTTTGCGCAGCTTGTCGCAGGTACGGCACGAGGCACGCAGGATAATGCTTCTTACATTGATGACTTCGAGGAAGCAAAGAAATATATTGATGTAAGCAATCCCAAGCAATGGACAATCTCCAGTGTGCCCACGATGTTCCCCGAATATACGGACAAGACGGGCGTGACGAGCGGCTACAACCGCGCGTTGCTCGCTTGGTACAATGTGGATCCCATCTTCACCCGCCGCTCCTCGACCCTCACGCCGAGCCATATCAAGAGCGACTTGGAACAACTGTCTAACCACTATGTGCGCGAGGTCTATGTGAAGGAACTTTACCCCAATCGCGACCAGAGTACCTATAACGGCGCTACCTCAACCCTCTCCGTTCTTAACCTTGCCTATTACCCGCAAGAGCGCGGACCATACAACTTGACCCACGATTTGAATGCGGATGGCACGTTGCGGCAGCCCGAAACGAAGTGGGGCGGCATGATGCGTCGCATCGACACCAACGACTTTGAGCAAGCAAACATCGAGTATATCGAGTTCTGGTTGCTCGACCCTTTCATCTATACCCGTCAGCAGGGTGCGGCATCCGACTATGCCGGCGACCTCTACTTCAACCTCGGCGAGATGAGTGAGGACATCCTCCGCGATGGAAAGAAATTCTATGAGAGCGGAATGCCCGTCGATGGCAGCGGCTCTTTCACCACCACCCAATGGGGAAAGATTCCGCAACAGGCCACGCAGACCTACGCTTTCGCCACTACGCCCGGTTCCCGCCGCTTGCAGGATGTGGGCTTTAACGGTCTGAACAACGAGGAAGAACGAGAGTACGGCGCTTACCGTGAGTGGCTTGATGCGGTGATAGGTGGCGGCATCGTCACCAATGACAGCATCATCCGTGCATGGCGTGAAGACCCTGCGGGCGATGACTATCATTACTTCCGTGGCAGCGACTTCGACAATGAGCGGCGGAGCATTCTTGACCGCTACAAGCGTATCAATAACCCGCAGGGCAATTCCCCCGACACCGACGAGCAGACCGAATCATACGACACAAGTTATAAGAGTGGGCCTGATGTGGAGGATATCAACCAAGACTATACGCTCAACGAGTATGAGCGATATTATCAGTACAAGGTGCGCATCAGTCCCGAAATCCTTGATGCCTATCGCAATGGTGCGCCCCCCGCAGATTGTTTCATCACGGACATGCGCACAAGCAGCGTCAAGTTGCGCAATGGCGACACTGCCAGTGTGAACTGGTATCAGTTCCGTGTGCCTCTGACGGGATATGAGCGCAAGGTGGGCAGTATCTCCGACTTCACGAGCATCCGCTTTATGCGTATGTTCATGACGGGCTTCCAGCGTCCCGTGGTGCTGCGCTTCGGTTCGCTCGACCTTGTGCGGGGCGAGTGG
This sequence comes from Prevotella sp., assembly GCA_022511065.1. Taxonomy (GTDB): domain Bacteria; phylum Bacteroidota; class Bacteroidia; order Bacteroidales; family Bacteroidaceae; genus Prevotella. The sequence goes on along the minus strand of JAFLSG010000011.1, from coordinate 13,328 downwards.
CGCATCTACAAGCAGAGCCTCGGCACGTCAGCCGCCGAGGGAGGCGTGCTTGAGGTGAGTGCGGTCAATATCGAGGAGAACAACGACAAGACACCTGTGAACTACGTGCTGCCCCCCGGCATCTCCCGTGCGACCGACCCTTCGCAGCCTCAGCTTGTGGAGAACAACGAGCAGGCGCTTAACTTAGTCGTGAAGAATTTACAGCGAGGCGAGTCGAAGGCCGTCTATCGCACCACCAACCTCGATTTGCGCCAGTACCGCCGAATGCAGATGTTCGTCCATGCCAATCACCTTGTGCCTGACATGACCGACTTGCAGGACAATCAGCTTGCCGTCTTCGTCCGTCTTGGCAGCGACTACAAGAATAACTATTACGAGTACGAGATTCCTTTGGAACTGACACCCGACCGCAGCGACTACAACAAATATTCCACCGCCGACCGCCGTCAGGTATGGCCCGAGGTCAATATGCTTGACATCAACCTCGACATATTTACGCAGTTGAAGAAGCAGCGCAATAGGTCAAAGGCGCAGGGTATCGGCTCTTACAATCAGGTGTTCACCGACTACGATACGGAGCGCCCCGGCAACAAGGTGAGTGTCATGGGTAATCCCTCGCTCGGGGAGGTAAAGGTGATGATGATTGGTGTGCGCAATGTATCGGGCGAGGTGAAGTCGGGCGAGGTGTGGGTGAATGAACTGCGACTGCTCGAAACCAACAACGATGGCGGTTGGGCAGCCTCCGGCACGATGAACGTACAGCTCTCCGACTTCGGTACGGTGAACCTTGCAGGGCGTTACATCAGCGACGGCTTCGGTGGATTGGAGGAGAGTGCCATGCAACGCTCCACCGATACGCAGAAAGAATATAGTGTCACCACGAGCTTGGAACTCGGCAAGTTCTTCCCCGACAAGGCACAGGTATCTGCTCCGCTCTACTATTCCGTGACGAAGGAGGAGGTGCGCCCCCGCTATAATCCCCTTGACAACGATATGCGCCTCAGTGATGCCTTGGAGTCGGCTGCCGACCAACATGAGCGCGATAGCATCGAGAGCATTGCCGTCACGAGGACAACCAACACCAACTTCGCCCTCTCCAACCTCCGTTGGGGACTAAAGACAAAGCGTCACCCTATGCCTTATGACCCCGCCAACTTCTCTTTCAGCTACAGTCATGCCCACCGCAACACCTCGGGCGAGACGACAGTCTATGAGCGGGAGGACCAATGGCGTGGCGCACTCAACTACAGTTATTCGCCCGTCTATAAGACATGGGAGCCGTTTAGTCAGCTGAAAGGGAAGTCAAAGTGGCTCAATTTCCCGAAGGCACTCGGCATCAACTATCTGCCGCAGAACATCTCCTTCAACTCGGAGCTTCTGCGCAACTATTACGAATTACAGGAGCGCGACTTGGAGAACTTGGAGAATCAGCAGCTGCCCCTCACTTTCAGCGAGCAGTTCCTTTGGAATAGGGACTTCTCCCTCCAGTGGGATTTCACAAAGAACTTGCAGTTCAGTTTCCAGTCTGCCACCCATGCCGAGATAGAAGAGCCTTACACGCCCATCAACAAGGAGCTGTATGCCGACCGCTACGCCGCATGGAAGGACTCCGTGCGCCAGAGCATCCGCAATCTCGGCACGCCGCTCGACTATCAGCAGCAGGTGCGGGTGGCTTATCAGTTGCCCCTCAACAAGCTCCCCATCTTCGACTGGCTCAATAGCGATGCCTCCTATACGGGCAACTACTCGTGGGTGCGCGGCACGGAATTGGACAACGGCACGTCGCTTGGCAATACCGTCAGCTCCAACCGTAACCTCAATATCAATGCCACCATCGACATGGAGAAGCTCTATAACCACTCGCCTTTCCTGAAGAAAGCCAACGAGCGGTTCAGGCAGAATGTCCGCGCACAGCGGAATAATCGGACGGGGCAGCAGGGCAGACAAACCTCCGCGCGCCCCGTGAAGCCTGCCGGCAAGAACGCCGCCCCCGAGGATTCCATCCTCCCGAAGAACAGGAACACCTATCAGCGTGAGGTGACGCTCCGCCCGGACACGACCGTGGTGGTGGCGCACAACAAGAATTCCCGCCGTCTGACCGTCTCTGCCCGCACGCGCGATGGCAAGCTCTATGATATCAAGTACAAGGTGCTCGACCCGAACAGGATTCTCATCAAGACGCTCGACACCGTGCAGGTGAAACTCTCCGTCACCGCCAAGCCCGCTGCTGATACGGAGTGGTGGTATCGCCCCGCCCAGAGTGTGGCGCGGCTGCTCATGATGGTGCGCTCCGTCAGGCTCACTTACCGCAATCAGTACCAGATGATGCTCCCCGGTTTTCTGCCCAACATCGGCGATGCTTTCGGTCAGCGTTCCGCTGGAGGTCTCTCGCCCGGACTTGACTTTGCTTTCGGTACTATCAGCGACGGGTATCTGCAACGGGCATTTGACAACGGGTGGCTGCTTGCCAACGACAGCGTTGCCACGCCCGCCACCATCAACAGCACGGCGGACATACAGCTCCGTGCCGTGGTTGAACCCGTGCGCGACTTGAAGATTGACCTGAATGCCTCGCGCACCGATAACCGCGCCAAGAGCGTGCAGTATATGTATGCCGGAATGCCCACCACCCACAGCGGCTCGTTCAACATGACGACTATCTCGCTCCGTGGAGCACTTGAGGGGATGGGCAATGCCAACAACGGCTACCGCTCCTCGGCGTTCGACCGCTTCCGCGAGTTACTCCCCACGTTCCGCCGTCGCGTGCAGGGGCAGTATGAGGGACTGCCCATGACGGGCGGACAAGCGCCGGAGGTCAATGAATACGCAGCCGATGTGATGGTACCCGCCTTCCTTGCTGCCTACACTTCCGGGGCAGGCTCCTCGCTGAGCATCTTCCCCTCGCTTGCCCGGATGCTGCCTAACTGGTCAGTACGCTACGGCGGTCTGTCGAAACTGACGTGGTTTAGCAACCGCTTCAAGGCGGTCACGCTCAACCATAGCTATAAATCAGTTTATAGTGTCGGCTCTTACGCTTCTTATAGCTCGTGGCAGGAATACATGAATGGATTGGGCTTCATTACCGATCAGGCTACGGGTGAGCCGCAGGCCACGTCGATGTTCAATGTCTCTACGGTCAGCATCAACGAGAGTTTCTCGCCGCTCTTCGGTGTTGATGTCACCTTCCGCAGCGACCTCACCGCCAAGCTCGAATATCGCACCACCCGCGTGCTCAATCTCTCCATGACCAGTGTGCAGATTAACGAGGCGCGCTCCAACGACTGGGTGGCGGGTCTTAGCTACAAGCTAAAGGACTTCCTGATGTTCGGACTGGTCAGCAAGAGCAATGCCAATCACGACCTCAACCTTAGTTGCGATGTTTCTTTCCGCCGTCAGGCTGCCATCACGCGCGATATTGCCTCCGGCATCTCCTCCGCCTCCTCCGGCAATTCCGCACTGAAAATCTCCTGTATGGCGAACTACACCTTCAGCCGTCTGCTGACCCTCTCCGCCTATTACGACCGCCAGACCAACACGCCCCTGCTCTCCAGTAGCGCCTATCCAACGACCACCCAAGACTTCGGCCTCTCCATCAAATTCTCACTGACACGATGACTTGCTGACGGAAAAAGTCCCGAAAATACCCCTTGAATTTACGGAAAAAGTCCCGGTTAGACACCCTAATTTCATGGAAAAAGTCCCGATATGGCATCCCGATTTTACGGAAAAAGTCCCGAAAACGAACCGAAAATAATGGAAAAAGTGTCGGCTTTTTCTTGGTATATGTGGAAATTGTTGTATATTTGCAACGGTTTCGATGAAACGGATTAGTAATAACTTAAACTCAGCAACAAGAAACAGACAGTAACGAAAGCATTTTGGGATGAGGCTGCACGAGGTGAAGCCCGCCCACAAGGGAACTTAAACGTAATTTAATAACCAAAAGAATTGTGCGTTGTTCCCGTTCGTACTTTATGGATAAATGAGCTTTTAGCTCTTGTTCTCAATTTCCGAATACCGCCAATATTCGAGTGTGCAAGAACGTTAAGTGCATACAGAACACGAGAGCAAGTTGTCTGAAGGTTCACGCTGTTGGGCGTGGACGATTCAGCACTTGTAGTGTGCAGGTCACTTGGCGGTAACCCGGAAATTTGCAAGTCGCGGATGGTTACACGCCTTTCTTGTAAACAACAATTATTCATGAAACAATTCAGAACTTTACTTTTTATTCTCGTCTTTGCGCCGCTGACCGTTATGGCACAAGGTGATGTGGAAATCAATGCCGAAAACTTTCCCGATGCGAATTTCCGTAATTATTTGCTTGCGCAGCGATATGGGGAAGACGGGGTTATTTCAAGCTATGAAATTGAATCCATTATAATGATTTCAGTTGATTCTTTGAATATTAGCAGCTTGAAAGGAATTGAGAACTTTGTAGCCTTGCAGAACTTGTACTGCAACTTTAACCAATTGACTTCATTAGATTTATCTCAGAATTCTGCTTTGACAAACTTATCGTGTGTTACGAATCAGTTGTCGGAATTAGATCTTTCTCATAATGCAAGTCTAACAGGTTTGTCTTGTAATGACAATCAACTAAAGACATTGAACGTGTCAAACTGTGCAGCATTAACAAATATATCGTGTACTGGCAACCAGCTGACGACTTTGGATGTTTCAAGTTGTGCTGCTTTGACAGCGTTGTACCTTGGTTATAACCAACTAACAACATTGGATATTTCAAATTGCACAGCTTTAATCAATCTCAGTTGCGGCAACAACCAACTGATGACATTGGATGTTTCAAACTGCACAGCGTTGACGTATCTGGAATGCATGGCAAATCAATTAACAACATTAGATGTTTCTCGCAATGTGGCATTGACATCTTTATATTGCGAGGACAATCAGTTGAAAACATTGGATGTGTCTGAGAATAAAGAACTAATGCTGCTATATTGTGGAAAGAATCAATTAACCTCATTGGATGTTTCTCAGAATCCTAATCTGATATGGATGTCTTGCTACTATAATCAGCTGACCTCGTTGGATGTTTCTAAAAGTCCCACATTGAATTGGTTAAGATGTTCCCATAATATGATTAAAGGGGCATCAATGGATGCACTTGTTGAAAGTCTAACTACTAATGTTACGGCAGAAGAATATAGCTTGTGTGTATATGATAATACTGATAATGACGAGGGTAATGTCTGTACTAAAACTCAAGTGGCGGTAGCTAAGTCAAAAGGATGGACGCCCAAATATTATACAGGCACGGAATGGCTTGCATATGAGGGTAGCGATGAGGACCCCTCTGGTATTGTCTTGCCTAATATTGAGGCTAATGATGCAAACACTCCGATTTATGACCTCTCTGGCAAACGGGTGAACAATCTGGAAGGTAAGAAAGGCGTTTATATCATCGGTGGCAAGAAAGTGCTGAAGAAATAGTTTCTTCGGCTCATTCCAATATCTCTTACGACTCGTTCCAATATCTCCTATGGGGGTAAAGGAGGCATTCCTTTGAGTCGTAAGAGATATTCCTACGACTTGTAGAAAGCATCGGAACGAGTGAAAGGAAGTATTCCTATGATTTGTCCCACCTCTTTGATACTTTGCATGATAAGTGTTTTCTCCTTGTTGGTCCTCGTGCTTTCGTTATCTATTTAGGGAGCTATTCCCTGGTGAATTATAAGAAAAAAGCGTGAGGCATATATTTTTATGAGCAAAAAATGTTCTATATATGGAACATTCTTCGTATATTTGCAGGGCAAAACATAGAGTGATGAAATATAAACCCAAATTCAAAGTAATCATGTCAAATGAAGTGGATGCATTTCTCGACACCTTACAGCAGGGTGCCAAAGACAAGATTATATACAATGTCGATAAGGTTGCTAATGGGCATGTGGACAAGGACTTGTTCAAGAAATTAGGAGACAGCGATATATGGGAATTTCGCACACTTTATAATGGCATCCAATACAGGTTGTTGGCATTTTGGGACACGCAGTCGGATACATTGGTCATCGCCACGCACGGATTTATAAAGAAGACGCAAAAAACGCCTCATAAGGAGATTAGCAAGGCAGAGGCTATCAGAAAGATATATTTTGAATCAAAAAAGTAAGATATGGAGAAGGTAACGTTTCACACATTAGACGAGATTAAAGACAAGCATCTTGGCAAGGTGGGTACTCCCCATAGAGATAAATACGAGGCAGAACTGCAATCATTCCTTGTTGGCGAAGCCATCAAGAAGGCTCGCAAGTCACAGAATATGACCCAAGAGGAACTGGCAGCAAGGATTGGGGTACAGCGCGCGCAAGTCTCAAAGATTGAGAACGGCAGAAACCTTACGCTCTCCACAGTCGCACGATGTTTCAGAGCAATGGGATTAGAAGCATCGTTGAGCGTTAGGGGAATGGGCAGTATCTTGCTTTGACTCCTTATTTATCGTAAGCATGCACAGGATAGTCGGTGGTGAAGTGGAGGCCACGGCTCTCCTTGCGCTCGAGGGCGAAGCGGGTGATGAGATAGCCCACGTTAATCATATTACGCAGTTCGCAGATATCCTTTGAGGCCTTGACGCGCTTGAAGAGGCGCTCGGTCTCCTCGTAGAGCATGTCGAGGCGATCCCAAGCGCGGTGCAGGCGCAGGTCGGAGCGCACGATGCCCACGTAGCCCGACATGATTTGTCCCACCTCCTTGACGCTCTGCGTGATAAGTACCTTTTCCTCGTTGGTCATCGTGCCCTCGTCATCCCATTCCGGCACCCGCTCGTTGAAGTCATAGAGGTCGATGTGCTCCAAGGAGTGGCGGGCGGCGGCATCGGCATATACGACGGCCTCGATGAGCGAGTTGGAGGCGAGGCGGTTGCCGCCGTGCAGACCCGTACAGGAGCATTCGCCGAGCGCATAGAGCTGGTCGATGCTCGACAGTCCGTTGATATCCACCTTGATACCCCCGCACATATAGTGGGCGGCGGGGCGCACGGGTATGTAGTCCTTGGTGATGTCGATGCCGATGGAGAGGCACTTCTGATAGATGTTGGGGAAGTGTGCGCGCGTCTCGTCGGCAGGCTTGTGCGTCACGTCGAGGCATACGTGGTCGAGACCGTGAATCTTCATCTCCTTGTCGATGGCACGCGCCACGATGTCGCGGGGTGCAAGCGAGAGGCGCTCGTCGTATTTCTCCATGAAGGTGCGACCATCGGGCAGGCGCAGTATGCCGCCATAGCCGCGCATCGCCTCGGTGATGAGATAGGCGGGATGCGCCTCGTTGGGGTTGTGGAGCACGGTGGGGTGGAACTGCACGAACTCCATATCCTGTACCGTCCCCTTGGCACGATACACCATCGCGATGCCGTCGCCCGTGGCGATGACGGGGTTCGAGGTAGTCTGATACACCGCCCCGCAGCCGCCAGTACACATCACGGTAACCTTCGACAGATAGGTATCTACCTTCTCCGTGTCAGGGTTCAGCACGTAAGCACCATAACAATTAATATAAGGTGAGCGGCGGGTCACCTTCGCCCCGAGGTGGTGCTGCGTGATAATCTCCACGGCGAAGTGATGCTCCTTGACTTCAATGTCGGGGCAAGCCCTGACTGCCTCCATCAGTCCGCGCTGTATCTCCGCCCCCGTGTCGTCGGCGTGGTGGAGGATGCGGAACTCCGAGTGGCCTCCCTCACGATGCAGGTCGAAGTCACCATCGGCACGGCGGTCGAAGTTCACGCCCCAACCGACGAGTTCCTGTATCTGCTCCGGCGCACGGCGCACCACCTGCTCTACGGCCTTGCGGTCGGAGATGTTGTCGCCGGCAATCATCGTGTCCTCTATGTGCTTGTCGAAGTTGTCGAGTTCAAGATTGGTTACTGAGGCAATGCCCCCCTGGGCGAATGTGGTGTTCGCCTCGTCGAGCGTGGTCTTGCAGATGATGCACACGCGGCCCTTCTTGGCGCGCGCCACTTTCAGGGCATAACTCATGCCCGCCACACCGGCACCGATGACGAGGAAGTCGTATTTATATACCATAATCTTATCTTCTTTGGCTTTTGTGAGGGCAAAGGTAGGAAAAAAAAGTTAAAAAGGTCTGTCCGTGGCTTTTTTTTTGTATATTTGCAAACAAAACTTTGTGGACATAACTCTCTAACGGATATGCGTAGATTACTCTTTATCTCCTTCCTCCTCGTGTCCCTCGTCATGCGGGCACAGCAGGTGGTAGTGAGCGGCACCGTGACGGACGGTCAGACGGGCGAGCCGCTCAGACAGGTCAGTGTGTCGGCGGGCAAGGTGTCGGTCGTGACCAACGACGACGGCGTGTTTACCCTGAAGCTCGGCGAGATGCCGAAGGCAGTCACCCTCTCGCACTTGGGCTACAAGACGCGGAGGGTGAACGTGCAGGAGGGACAGGCGCAGGGGCTGGACATCCGACTGCAACCCCGACTGATTCAGTTGCGCGAGATAGTCGTACGCAACGAGAACCCGCGAGAATTGGTGAATGCCGCCATCAGGAAGATACCCGAGAACTATAGCAAGGTGCCCGAGCTGCTGCAAGGCTTCTACCGCGAGACGGCGATGAAGCGCAAACACTATATCTACGTGGCAGAGGGTGTGGAGGATATGTATAAGACACCCTATAGCCGCAGCGTGGGGCGCGACAAGGCTGCCATCGTGAAAGGCCGCCGGCTGCTCAGTCAGAAGGACGGCGACACGCTCGGCGTGAAGGTGATGGGTGGTCCCGTGCAGCCTGTCATCCTCGATGTGGTGAAAAACCGCGACTTCCTCTTCAACGCCTCGGAACTGGATGCTTACAGCTTCTCGATGGGTGCGCCGGAGTACATCAACGACCGGGAGCAGTACGTGGTGCTGATGTCGCCGCGGCTCGTCATGCCTTATGCGCTTTATAATGCGAAGCTCTACATCGACTGCGAGCGGCTTGCCTTTACCCGCATTGAGTTGGATTTGGATATGAGCGACCGCGACAAGGCGACGCGCACGATGCTTGTAAGAAAGCCCTTGGGCGTGAGGTTCAGACCTCGCGAACTGTCGTGCGTGGTGGATTACCGCTACGATGACGGCGTGACGCGCATCAGTTACCTGCGCAACATCTTCCGCTTCAACTGCGACTGGAAGAAGCGGCTCTTCTCCACCTCGTTCACCGCCACCTGCGAGATGGTGGTGACGAACAGCACCTCAGACAACGTGATGCCTATCGCAAGCCGCAGTTCGTTTGATTCCCGCGATGCGTATTACGATAAAGTGGAATATTTCCTCGACCCGGAATATTGGCGCGACTACAATATCATTGAGCCGTCGGAATCGCTCGACAAGGCCATTCAGAAGTTGGTGTCAAGGTATAGGAGGAACTGAGGCCGTGGAATACATGGAAATGCGCAAGCGCGCAAGAAACTCGCTGATGGTCTTGGCGGTATGCCTCACGGCATGGCTGCCGATGCTGACCGCCCACTCGCAGACACTTGAAGATACCACCACTTGCACGCCGCCCCCCCTGCCGTGGCCGCAGAACGTGCAGGCGCAGCTGGACTCGCTCATGGGCGACCCGCTGCTCACCACGACGCACCTCGGATTAGTGGTCTATGACCTGACCGCCGACTCCGTAATCTTCAGTCATGATGCTCGGCAGACGCTGCGCCCTGCCTCCACGATGAAGCTCCTCACGGCGGCAACGGCACTCGACTGCTTGGGCGGCAGTTACCGCTTCCGCACGGGATTGTACTATGACGGCGAGATAAACGGGAACGTGCTGCAAGGTGATGTGTGGCTCGTGGGCGGCATGGATCCGCTCTTCGACGATACGGACATGCGCGCCTTTGCGGAGAGCTTTCGCCGCTTGGGGGTAGATACGATACGGGGGCGCATCATGGCGGACAACACCTTTAAGGAGGAGAACCTGTTGGGCGAGGGCTGGTGTTGGGACGACGACAACCCGCAGCTCACCTCCCTGCTGATAAACGGAAAGGACGAGTTCGTGGAGCGCTTCATGGACGAGGTGCGGCGTGGGGAGGTCTATATCGACGCGCCCTGCGCCTACGGCAGTATGCCCAAGAATGCCCGGTTGCTCTGCTCACGGGCGCACCCGATTGACGCGGTGCTGTTTCCGATGATGAAGGAGAGCAACAACCTCTATGCCGAGTCGCTGTTTTTTCAAATAGCCGCCGCTTCGGGCGTGCGCCCTGCTACTGCCGCCCATGCGCGGCAAGCCGTCAAGCGGTTCATTGCCAAGACGGGCTTCCCGGGTGCGCCTTATAGAGTTGCCGACGGCAGCGGCCTGTCGCTCTACAACTATGTGACGCCGGAACTGATGGTGAGGCTGCTGCGCTATGTCTATCACCACCGCGATATGCACATGTATCTGCTGCCCTCCCTGCCTGTGGCGGGACAGGACGGCACGCTGAAGAAGCGCATGACGGGCGTGGCGACGAAGGGCAACGTGAAGGCAAAGACCGGCACGGTGACGGGCGTGTCCTCGCTTGCGGGTTATTGCATGGCATACAACCGTCATCAGATAGCGTTCTGCATCATCAATCAGGGCGTGCTGAAAGGGGCTGACGGCAGGGCGTTTCAGGACAAGGTGTGCGAGGCACTATGCCGGGCATACCCTGTGGCAATGCAGATTCCTTAGACACTAATAAAACCTAAATGAACTTATGGAGACAATAAAGGAGTATCTTGAGAGAATGATAGCCCTTACAGGGCTGACGGGCGACATTGTGCCGGCGGTGCGCTATGGCATCTTGGTCGTCGTGGCGTTTCTGCTTGCGTGGGTGGCCGGTTGGCTGTGCCGCAAGATAGTGGTGCCATTGGCGTTGAAGGTTACCCACAAGACTGAGGTGAAGTGGGACGATGTGATATTCAATGAGGTGGTGCTGCGGTCGGCCTGCAGCATCATCCCCGCCATCGTCATCTGGGCATTGCTGCCGTTGGTGTTCTTTGAGTATCCGCGGGTGGCGGAGATTGTAGGACGACTGACGGCCATCTATTTCACGGTTATGGCGGTGCGCACGGTCATCGTGTTCATCGACTCGTTCAAGCAGTTGGAGAACGGCACCCGCACATCGAAGCAGCAGTATCTCTACAGCGTCTGCGGCGTGCTGAAGATACTGATGATATTCATCAGCGTCATCTTCATCATCGCCATCATCATCAACAAGAATCCCGCCACGCTGTTTGCCGGTCTCGGTGCTGCCTCGGCCATCCTGATGCTCGCCTTTCAGGACACCATCAAGGGGTTGGTGGCGGGCATACGCCTGACGGCGAACGATATGCTGCACATCGGCGACTGGATTACCGTGCCCAATGCGGGGGCTAACGGCAGGGTGGAGGAAATCACGCTGACGATGGTGAAGGTGCGCAACTTCGACAATACGGTGGTGACCGTCACCCCGCAGATGCTTGTGGACGGGGCTTTCCAGAACTGGCTCGGCATGGAGGAGAACGAGGGCAGAAAGCAGGTGCGGCAGGTGTATTTTGATTTCCGTTCGCTGAAGGTTGAGGAGGACGGCGTGGCGAACATCACCAAATTCCGCCGTCACATCGAGCAGTGGCTGCGGGAGAACCCGAAGGTGGTGGGTGCGAAGAACCCGTTGGTACGTCAGGCGGATGCCACGCAGTCTGGTTGCTGCTTGGAGTTCGTGTTCTGGCTCTACGCCCAGGGAGGCATCGACTTCGAGCGCGACACGAGCGACATCATGGAATACATCTTTGCCGCAAGCGCCGACTACGGGCTGCGCATCTATCAGCAATTCCCCGGACAACAAGCATGAACGACTTTACCCTTACCCTGCTGAAATGGTTTGAGGAGAACGGTCGTGCGTTGCCTTGGCGGGCAACGCGCGACCCTTATGCCATTTGGCTCAGCGAGATTATCCTGCAGCAGACGCGCATTCAGCAGGGGTGGGAGTATTGGGAGCGCTTCATGCGGCGTTGGCCGTCGGTGGAGCAGCTTGCTGCCGCCACGGAAGATGAGGTGCTCCGCGAATGGCAGGGGCTTGGCTATTATAGTAGGGCGCGCAACCTCCACCATGCCGCACGGCAGATTGTGGCGCTCGGTCATTTCCCCGATACCTTGGAGGAAATCAAGGCGCTGAAAGGCGTGGGCGACTATACGGCGGCAGCCATCGGCAGCATCGCCTTTGGCATTCCCGCCGCGGTGGTCGATGGGAATGTCTATCGCGTGCTCGCCCGTCATTTCGGCATAGAGACACCCATCAATACGACGGAGGGGAAGAAGGAGTTTACCACCCTTGCGCAGAGCCTGCTGCCCGAGCGCGAGGCATCGGCATTCAATCAGGCGATGATGGACTTTGGGGCTATCCAATGCACCCCGCAGTCGCCCCGTTGCCTGCTCTGCCCATTAGCGGAAAGTTGCGAGGCGCTGCGTACCAGCAGGGTGGGGCAGTTGCCCGTGAAACTAAAAACATTAAAGATAAGGGAGCGCCACTTGAAATACCTCTATGTCCGCTGTCAGGGCATGACCGCCATCCATCGGCGCGGAGCGGGCGACATCTGGCAAGGCCTGTGGGAACCGCTGCTGATAGAGGATGGCGACCTTCCCGATTGGGAAGGCAAGCTGACGGTATTGGCACAGGGTGTCAAGCACGTGCTGACCCATCAGGTGCTGTTGGCAGACTTCTATCTCTTGGAGACTTCCTCCCGCCCTGTCTTGCCTGAAGGATATATCTGGGTGGCAGAGCAAGCACTCGGCGACTATGGCGTGCCCCGCTTGGTGGAACTGCTCTTGGAGGCGGTGGCTGCCCTATAGCTTATAGGCAACTGACAAGAACAATTCACGCCCACGGATGCGGCTTACTGACGAACTGCTGATGAGGTCGCTGATGACGACATAGGAGTAAGTGTCGTTGTTCAGCAGATTGCTGAGCAGAAACGAGAGGTCAAGATGCCTGGACTTGTACGAAACCTTTGCATCGGCGAGAAAAAAGCCCTTGTGACTCCCGTCCATCAGTTCGTTGCGGTAGTATTCTGCCGTGAGGTCGAAGGTGAGTGGGCTGACGGGGATGGTCAGCGATAGGTCGTGCTTCCAGTTGCTGATGTTGGATGCGGCGGTAGATTGCTCCATCTTCATCCAGCTCTCGCTGAGCGTGATGCCGTATCGCAGATGCATATCCTTCCAGAAAGAGAAGTCAAGTCCGGCGCGGGCATTGAGCATCTGAGTGTTGAAGTCGGTTGTTTCATTGTCTTGCAGCATCGTGGAGTTGCTGTTGAGGTAGAGGGCGCGGAGATTGACGACTCCGTTCCAGAGGTTGATGCCCTTGCTGGCTATCAGGTTGGCTTGCCATGAGTCCG
>JAFLSG010000103.1 GCA_022511065.1 Prevotella sp. | reverse complement strand
AGGCATACAATGAGTAGGCTACGGGAACTGAATATCAGGGATGTCGGTGGTGGCGCTGTTCCCAGAGGGCTGTTCATTCGCAGCGGGAAACTCAGCCTTCTCACGAAAGAAGAATGTGCCCCAACATGGTACAGTGCTAAGTTGGGTTCACGGTCGGAATATGCTAAATTTCGATGGAATATGCGCACAGGTCGCCACAATTCTCCCTGACCTCTGCCATGATTTCCCGGCACCGGCTTTCCCTCATTTTTATTTTCACTCCAACCGCAATGACGTCGTCTATAGTGGGATGGCCAGTGCCATTCACTGACGTGGCATGCTCTCCGTTATAACCTTCTTTGCACAGCGTCAGGTCGTAAGCGGGAGCAAGATGCCACTTCCAACTTCCATCCTTGCTTTGGCATATCTTGAAGCTGAAGTTCTTGCAGTGGTCGTCCTTATTGTCGGTCAGGTAATTGAATACCATCCGGCGATACATTTCCTCGACATCGCGTGCGTCTTGTGTCAGGTAGCCAGTCAGGGCAAGCAGGTTGCTGTAGTCGAGCACGGGATTAGAAAGGGAAATGCAAAGCAGTCCCCCTGCCGTTGCCGTGTGAATCCTGCCACCGTCGGCGGCAATGTCGAATCGCCGTGATGCAAAATACCGCCCGTTCATCAGTCTGAAGTCGGGAACATCGATACCACATTTCCGGGCAATTTCATTATAATGATACTCTTGCTGCCCCATATCCTGTGGGTCGTATGTGTGGCGGAACTTCACCAGCCAGTGACCTTCGCTGTCAGAAAAGACAGCCTTTGGGCGACATCCTCCGCTGTTGCCGCTATTGTAGAGCAGCAACCCTGTGTCGTTGTCCTGCTGCTCTTTCAATACCTCCAATGCCTTTTCTTGCAGCAGGTCGAAGTCTGTCATCTCACTTCCTTTCTGGATGATGGTCTCCGGATGATAGGTCAGTGCCCCCATGCCTCCGCTGCCCACAATGCTCAGCCGGTCAAGTGCAGATAACTTGGAATCGTCTATACCCTCTTTCTGTAACAACTTGTGGAGCAGGTAGCGGCCATAGCCATCCGGCAGACTATCCTCAAAAATACCGAAATTGCCATAGAAGGGTGAAGGCTTGGCAATGAACAGTCCTGAACGGAGTGGCAGTTCCAAAGGCGATATACTGAAACCGTCTGCCAGCCACGAGCGGTCATATTCAAAAGTACACAGCTTGTCGTCCGGGGTCAGCGAAAGTGTACCAACTTGCCTGCCGTGGAACTTAACGTCCAGCCTGTCTGTCTTCATCATATCCTATGCGCCTTTTTCTTGTTTGCATTCTTTCTGATCTGCGTGAGTTCTTCCATCGTGGAATATTTGGGTTGCGAAAACACCCCTTTGATTTCCGACGTGTAGCCTAAAGCCATGGCTATGCCGATGAGGTTCTTCAGCGAGATAAGCCCTTTCTGCTCAAACCTCATGATGTTGCCCATCGCCACGCCCGACTTCTCTGCCACCTGCTCCCGCGTCAGGTTTTTCTCGATGCGCCGCCTTCTGAAGTCATTGGCCATCTCCTTGGCAATCTCATCTGGATTATCAAGTGTGTAGGCTTCAAGAAGAGATAATATATTATTAGTATCTTGCATTTATTGGTATATATAAATAATATCTTATTAGTTGCAAAGTTACGAATAAAAAATCATTGTGGCAAATATATGGGTATAAAAATGATTCTCTGTTTACATTTTTAATAAATACAACCTCATTTTTCTGCTAATTTCTGCTGAATATCTGTTAGCAATGATTTTAAGAAACCCTCGTCGGCATTATCAAGCAGATTGATGATCTTGCTTCGGTATTGATTTTTGTTCCATTTTTCCATTTCACGCACAGCCGTTTCTGTAGCGGTCTCTATGTATGGTTTCATAGT
>JAFLSG010000102.1 GCA_022511065.1 Prevotella sp. | reverse complement strand
TTGAATATGTGATTCAGGACTATGACCGACCTATGGGTGTAGCCACATATAAAACCTCCGCAGACATGGATGAGCGACTGAAGAAACTATTGCCATCCGTGGAAGAACTGGAGAAGTTGTTATAAGCGTAGAGACAAAGCAATGATTATGGACTATCAAACAACATATTATGGAGCAATGGAAAAATTGGCAGAAGCACAAAAATGCCAAAACAATATAGCAATAATGACAACGCAGAAAAAGAAATAAAAGGATTAACTTTGCAAGGGAGGTATGGAAAAGGAAATTGAAGAGAGAACTGAGTTGTTTACAGCCGACGTGACTGCAAATGCAGTTCTGGTAATAAAGGATGCCATTTTACACAGGGAATAAAGCGGGTGCAGGATATGTTGCGTGAGAATGGCAACAAAGAGGCGGAGTTTGATGTGTCTAAGCTGACGGTATTCTGCGTAAATATCTATTCAAATGAGGAGAAAACTACCCAGAAAACTACCCAGACACTATCTGAAATACAAATGGCGGTTATCAAATATATAATATATAATAAGGGCATCCAAGTGCCAGTCGTTAAGAAATCACGGCGAATATTTTCCAAGAAACATGGTAGATATATCGGTCTTTTTGCGTAACTTTGCGCCCAAATTCAAATTCACACCATAATTGATAGAGAAACATATCGTATTGGAGGATATTGACCCCGTCGTTTTCTACGGCGTGGGCAATGGGCATCTGCAGGTGATTCGCTCGCTCTATCCGAAGTTGCGCATCGTGGCGCGCGACAACGTGATACGCATACTGGGCGACGAGGAACAGATGGCTGCCTTCGAGGAGAGCGTGGAGAAATTGCGCATGCACGTGCTGCGATTCAACTCGCTGACGGAGGAGGATATATTAGACATCGTAAAGGGCAGGCGCACGAAGGAAGATGTGCCCGAGGGCGTGGTCATCTACTCGATGTCGGGCCGTCCCATCAAGGCGCGCTCCGAAAATCAGCAGCAACTCATCAGGGCATACGAGGAGAACGACATGATATTCGCCGTGGGGCCTGCCGGAACGGGAAAGACTTACCTCTCCATCGCACTCGCCGTGAAGGCGCTGAAAGAGAAGACCGCCAAGAAGATTATCCTCTCGCGCCCTGCCGTGGAAGCCGGGGAAAAACTCGGATTTCTGCCGGGTGACATGAAGGAGAAGATAGACCCCTACCTGCAACCGCTCTACGACGCATTGGAGGACATGCTGCCGCAGGTGAAGCTACAAGAGATGATGGAGAAGCACGTGATACAGATTGCTCCCCTCGCTTTTATGCGCGGAAGGACATTGAGTGACGCGGTGGTGATACTCGACGAGGCGCAGAACACGACACCTGCCCAGATGCGGATGTTCCTCACCCGCATGGGATGGAACACAAAGATGATCGTGACGGGCGACATGACGCAGATAGACCTGCCTCACTCGCAGAAGAGCGGACTCATCGAGGCACTTCACATTCTGAACGGCGTGGAGGGCATCGGCGTGGTGAACCTCGGCAGGGGCGACATCGTGCGCCATAAGTTGGTGACACGCATCGTGAACGCATACGAAGAATTTGACAAAGAAAAAAAGATAGACAATGAAAGCATTAACAAGAACTGATTTCAATTTCAAGGGACAGAAGAGCGTGTACCACGGTAAGGTGCGCGATGTTTATGACATCAACGACGACCTGATGGTGATGGTTGCCACCGACCGAATCTCTGCATTCGACGTGGTGCTGCCGAAGGGCATCCCCTTCAAGGGTCAGGTGCTCAACCAGATTGCTGCCAAATTCCTCGATGCCACGAGCGACATCTGCCCCAACTGGAAACTCGCCACGCCCGACCCGATGGTGACCGTGGGTCTGAAATGCGAGGGCTTCCGCGTGGAGATGATTATCCGCTCCATCCTGACGGGCTCGGCTTGGCGCGAGTACAAGAACGGAGTGCGCGAACTCTGCGGTGTGAAGCTG
This sequence comes from Prevotella sp., assembly GCA_022511065.1. Classification (GTDB taxonomy): domain Bacteria; phylum Bacteroidota; class Bacteroidia; order Bacteroidales; family Bacteroidaceae; genus Prevotella. The sequence goes on along the minus strand of JAFLSG010000102.1, from coordinate 316 downwards.
CCCGAGGGTATGCGTGAGAATGAGCGATTCCCCGAGCTTATCATCACCCCCACCACGAAGGCCGACGAGGGTCACGACATGAATATCTCGCGCGAGGAAATCATCGCACAGGGCATCGTGTCTGCCGAGGACTATGCCATCATGGAGGACTATACCCGCAAGCTCTTCGCACGCGGTCAGATGATTGCGGAGAAGCAAGGGCTGATACTCGTAGATACGAAGTATGAGTTCGGTAAGCGCGACGGTAAAGTGTATCTCATCGACGAGATTCACACGCCCGACAGCAGCCGCTATTTCTATGCCGAGGGCTACGAGG
>JAFLSG010000101.1 GCA_022511065.1 Prevotella sp. | reverse complement strand
TCTTTAGCCCCCTATAAGGGGGGCGTAAGAAGATAGAGGGGAATTCCCCCCTCCTAAATCCTCCCCCCAAGCATCGGCGGGGCGAAATTCGGGCAAAGCTACCCGTATCAGTCTGGCAGCTTTCGCACACGCACGCGAAAGGAGGCTCCTTTCACCTCGTTTGGAGGCTTCAAACGCATTGAATCCAGCCTCCAAACGAGGTGAATTCAGGCTGCAAACTTTACGGACATGGGACGCAAAGACTTCGGACTGCCCGCTTATAAACAGGCTGCTCTATGGCTAAATGCCCTGAAAGCCTGCCAGGAATACGGCAGGAACTGCGGGCAAAGCCCCAAAAATCAGCAACGAAAATCGGAGAGAATCGTCCAAAATCGGAAAGAATCGGAAAGAATCGACCAGAATGTGCAAGAATCGGAAATCGCTCCAGGAAACTGTCGTACCTTTGCAGCGTCGGGGAAACCCCTCGGCAGAAACGCGGTCTTTGAAATGCTTTATTTGTTCAGTTTCCAGGTCACACCATCCTTGGTGTCCTTCACCTCGAATCCGGCATCCTTCAGTTCGTCGCGAATCTTGTCGCACGTTGCCCAGTCCTTCTCGGCACGAGCCTTGGCACGCAGGTCGAGCACCATATCGACCACCTTGCCGAATGCCTCCTCACGGGCAGCATTGCCGCCGGCTGATGCCTGAGCACCCACGGGCGAGAGGCCGAGGATGTCGAATGCGAAGAGGCGCATCGCCTCCTTGAGTTCCTGCAAGCACTCCCCGCAGATGGTCGCCTTATGGTCGATGAGCTTGTTCACCACGGTGCAGGCCTCAAACAGGTGGCTGATGAGCAGCGGCGTGGCAAAGTCATCATTCAGCGCGTCATAGCACTTTCCACACAAGTTCTTCACCGTCTGCCCCGTTTCTGCATCGCAGTAGTCGCTTGCCTGTACCCGCTCCAAGTCGGCGATGCCGTTGAGCAACTTCTCCAATCCCTTCTCGCTCGCCTTCAGCGCATCGTTGGAGAAATCCACCGTGCCGCGGTAATGGGCGGAGAGGATGAAGAAGCGGATGGTCATCGGCGAGTAGGCCTGGTCGAGGCTCGGGTGGTTGCCCGTGAAGAATTGCTCCAGCGTAATGAAGTTGCCGAGCGACTTACCCATCTTCTGCCCGTTGATGGTGATCATGTTGTTGTGCATCCAATACTTCACGGCAGGCTTGCCCTGCGAGGCCACTGCCTGTGCAATCTCACACTCATGATGGGGGAACACCAAGTCCATGCCGCCCCCGTGAATGTCGAACTCCTCACCGAGATACTTCCGTCCCATCGCCGTACACTCGCAGTGCCAACCGGGGAAGCCGTCGCTCCAAGGACTCGGCCAGCGCATGATATGCTCCGGCTGCGCCTTCTTCCAGAGGGCAAAGTCAGCCTGATTGCGCTTCTCGCCCACCCCGTCAAGCTCACGGCTCGCATCCTTGATATTCTCCAACGTGCGGCCGGAAAGCACACCGTAGTGATGTTGCTTGTTGTAAGCCTCGATGTCGAAGTAGATGCTGCCGTTCGACTCGTATGCAAAACCGTTGTCGAGGATTTCCTTCACCAGCAGCTGCTGCTCGATGATATGCCCCGTGGCATGCGGCTCGATGCTCGGACGCAGCACGCCGAGTGCATCCATCGCCTGGTGATAGCGGTTGGTATAATACTGCGCAATCTCCATCGGCTCCAGCTGTTCCAAACGCGCCTTCTTAGCAATCTTGTCCTCACCCTCGTCGGCATCGTGCTCCAAGTGACCTACGTCGGTAATGTTACGCACGTACCTTACTTTATATCCCAAGTGCTTCAGGTAGCGGAACACCACATCGAACGTGATGGCGGGGCGGGCATGCCCCAGATGCGGGTCGCCATAGACGGTGGGGCCGCATACGTACATACCCACGTTGGGTGCGTGCAGCGGTTCGAAACGCTCCTTCTGTCGCGTCAGCGTATTGTAGATGACAAGTTTTGATTCCATCATAATCTTTTCGTTAGTTTTGGTGCAAAGGTAAGCACTTTTTTCATTTTTCGTGTAGTTTTTGGTAACTTTGTGCGTCTAATGGGTAAAACAAGTGAACAGACACGGCAATGACGACATCAGAAAAACAGTTTGCGCAGACTATCGCAGAGCATAAGGGCACGATTTACACCGTGTGCTATATGTTCTCAAAAGATGCCGACGAGGTGAACGATCTCTTTCAGGAGGTATTGGTAAATCTGTGGAGGGGATTCGAGAGCTTCGGGCAACGCAGTGACATCAGGACATGGATATATCGCGTATCGCTAAACACCTGTATCTCTCTCGACAGGAAGCGGCGGCGCAGCGCTCACGTCCCGCTCACGATGGACATCAACCTTTTTGAAGACCGCGACGAGGACACGCAGCAGGTCAGCCTGCTCCACCGCCGCATCT
>JAFLSG010000100.1 GCA_022511065.1 Prevotella sp. | reverse complement strand
CTAATTCGGCTATGCGTAAGGTAGCCCGTGTTCGTCTGACAAATCAGAAGGAAGTGAACTCTTACATCCCTGGAGAGGGACACAACCTGCAGGAGCACTCCATCGTGCTCGTGCGTGGTGGTCGTGTAAAGGATCTGCCAGGTGTACGTTATCACATCGTTCGCGGTACGCTCGATACCGCCGGTGTAGCAAACCGCACGCAGCGCCGTTCTAAGTATGGTGCTAAGCGTCCTAAGGCTAAGAAGTAATGGCCGGAGAAGGTCAGGAAGCCTGAAAAAGAAATTTAACCCGTTTTGCTGGAGAAATGTTATAAGGTTGAGTAAATACTCGCGTGAGAGTGTTGAAGAACAAGTAAGAACAGCCCCCAAGCAGAATTAAATCATTAAAAAAGAAAATGAGAAAAGCAAAACCCAAGAAGCGTGTGATCCTGCCGGATCCCGTGTTCAACGACCAGAAGGTCTCGAAGTTCGTGAATCACCTGATGTACGATGGTAAGAAGACCAAGTCGTATGAGATTTTCTACAACGCACTGGAGACAGTGAAGAACAAGATGAGCAACGAGGAAAAGTCTGCCCTTGAGATTTGGAAGCAGGCACTCGACAATATCACCCCGCAGGTGGAGGTGAAGAGCCGCCGTATCGGTGGTGCCACTTTCCAGGTGCCGACGGAAATCCGTCCCGACCGTAAGGAGAGCGTGTCAATGAAGAACATGATTGCCTTTGCCCGCAAGCGCAGTGGCAAGTCGATGGCTGACAAGCTCGCATCGGAGATTATGGATGCCTATAATAATCAGGGTGGCGCTTACAAGCGTAAGGAGGACATGCACCGCATGGCCGAGGCTAACCGCGCATTTGCTCATTTCAGATTCTGATTGGCGAAGGTAAAAAGGTAAATAGGGTAAAAAAGCAAGAAAAAATGGCAAATCGCGATTTACATTTGACGAGAAACATCGGTATCATGGCTCACATCGATGCCGGTAAAACGACTACTTCCGAGCGTATCCTGTTCTATACGGGTAAGACGCATAAGATCGGTGAGGTGCATGACGGTGCCGCAACGATGGACTGGATGGCTCAGGAGCAGGAGCGTGGTATCACGATTACTTCGGCTGCTACGACCTGTAATTGGACTTGGAACGGCAAGGCATATAAGATCAATCTGATCGATACTCCAGGACACGTGGACTTCACCGCAGAGGTGGAGCGCTCACTGCGTGTGCTTGACGGAGCCGTGGCTACCTATTCGGCAGCTGACGGTGTGCAGCCGCAGTCCGAGACCGTATGGCGCCAGGCTGACAAGTACAGCGTGCCCCGTATCGGTTATGTGAACAAGATGGACCGCTCTGGTGCAGACTTCTTCGAGACGGTGCAGCAGATGAAGGACATCCTCGGCGCAAATCCCGTGGTGATTCAGGTCCCCATCGGTGCTGAGGAAAACTTCAAGGGTCTTGTTGATCTTATCAAGATGAAGGCCATCCTGTGGCATGATGAGACAATGGGTGCCGAGTATGACATGGAGGAAATCCCTGCAGACTTGAAGGACGAGTGCGAGGAGTGGCGCAACAAGCTGCTTGAGGCCGCTGCTGAGTATGACGAGTCGCTCATGGAGAAATATTTCGATGACCCCAACTCCATCACGGAGGAGGAGATTATCGCTGCTATCCGCAAGGGTACTATTTCTATGGCATGCACTCCGATGCTTTGTGGTTCTTCCTATAAGAATAAAGGTGTGCAGCCGCTGCTCGACTATGTGTGTGCATTCTTGCCCGCACCGGTTGATGTAGAGGTAATCAAGGGTACGAACCCCGACACTGAGGAAGAGGAAGACCGCGAGCCTTCAGAAAGCGCTCCCACATCGGCATTGGCATTTAAGATTGCCACTGACCCGTATATGGGCCGCTTGGTATTCTTCCGCGTTTATTCCGGTAAGATTACCGCAGGAAGCTACGTATATAACCCCCGCTCTGGCAAGAAGGAGCGCATCAGCCGTCTGTTCCAGATGAACTCCAACAAGGAAATTCCTATGGAGTCTATCGATGCAGGTGACATCGGTGCAGGTGTAGGTTTCAAGGATATTCGTACGGGTGACACGCTCTGCGACGAGAATGCACCTATCGTATTGGAGTCTATGACCTTCCCCGACACGGTGATCTCTATCGCCGTAGAGCCGAAGAGCCAGGCTGACATCGCCAAGCTCGACAACGGTCTTGCAAAGTTGGCAGAGGAAGACCCGACATTCACCGTTCGTACCGACGAGCAGAGTGGTCAGACCATTATCTCTGGTATGGGTGAGCTTCACCTTGATATTATCATCGACCGTCTGAAGCGTGAGTTCAAGGTTGAGTGTAACCAGGGTAAGCCACAGGTGAACTATAAGGAGGCTATCACGAAGACTGTCATGAACTATCGTGAGGTTTACAAGAAGCAGTCGGGTGGTCGTGGTAAGTTCGCTGATATCATCGTGAATGTTGGTCCCGTTGATGACGATTGGGATATCAACAAGGACGGTGGCCTGCAGTTCGTGAACGAGGTGAAGGGTGGTAACATCCCCAAGGAGTTCATCCCCTCTATCCAGAAGGGCTTCGAGTCTGCTATGAAGAATGGTATCCTCGGTGGTTATCCGATGGATTCGCTGAAGGTTGTTGTTGTGGACGGTTCGTTCCACCCGGTAGATTCCGACCAGCTTTCGTTCGAACTTGCAGCCCAGATGGCTTACAAGGCTGTCTGCGCCCAGGCTAAGCCTGTACTGATGGAGCCTATTATGAAACTTGAGGTGGTAACGCCCGAGGAGAATATGGGTGACGTAATCGGTGACTTGAACAAGCGTCGTGGTCAGGTAGAGGGTATGGACGAGGCTCGCAGCGGTGCCCGTGTTGTAAAGGCTCAGGTGCCCCTGTCAGAGATGTTCGGTTATGTAACCGCACTTCGTACCATTACTTCCGGTCGTGCTACCAGCTCTATGGAGTATGATCACCATGCACCGCTGTCAAGCGCTATCGCCAAGGCAGTGCTTGAGGAAGTCAAGGGTCGTGCCGATCTCGTATAAAGAAATGAAAAGACGGAGTGCCGCTGAGCAAATGACTCTTTAGCGGCCTCCATTTCAAAGTAAATAATAAACATTAAAAGAAAGACAAAATGAGTCAGAAAATCAGAATTAAGCTGAAGAGCTACGACCACAAGTTGGTTGACAAATCAGCAGAGAAAATCGTGAAGGCAGTAAAGGCTACGGGGGCCGTCATCAGTGGTCCTATCCCCTTGCCCACTCACAAGCGTATTTACACTGTAAACCGCAGTACGTTCGTAAACAAGAAGGCTCGTGAGCAGTTCCAGCTCTCAGACTACAAGCGTCTCATCGATATATATAGTTCAACGGCAAAGACTGTTGATGCGCTGATGAAGCTTGAGTTGCCCAGCGGAGTAGAGGTTGAGATCAAGGTGTAATACCATCTAACAGAATCGTTTTATTTTTATAATTTATATTTGAAATGCCAGGATTAATTGGAAGAAAAATCGGAATGACATCCGTTTTCAGTGCC
>JAFLSG010000010.1 GCA_022511065.1 Prevotella sp. | reverse complement strand
TAAACGACCTTAATGTCAAATGTCAAATATGTCAAATGTCAAAGTGTGCCATGCCACACCAAATGAGCGCGGAAGTTCACGCAGCATCAGCCAAAATAATTTAACACCTGTTTTTTTTAGTTAAGAAATCTTTAATTATGCACGGCGCACGAGGAAATTGCCTATCTTTGCACCGTCGGTTGCAATCTATGTGCAACATCGCGGCAAGACTTTCATTATAGAAAAGGAGCATGAGACAATCTAAATCATTGGCAATCCTGTGGCTCATCATCGCCATGACGGTGGGTGTCCAGACGGCAAGGGCTGACTTCCTGCGCGGTCGCGTGGTGGATGCGGACACGAAGGAGGGACTACCCGAGGCCTCCATCAAATTCGAGAGCAAATGGGAGAATGGTGTGCGAAGCTGGAGCACAGTCAAGGCAGACTCCACGGGTGTGTTCACATTCCTCGCCCACGGACGGGGAACGATAGAGGTGTCGATGCTGGGCTATTACCCAAAGACGAAAAACGTGATGGCGCTCTCGAGCGGCATGAAGGACACGATAGACATAGGGACGATAGAACTGAAGATGTCGGAGCAACTGCTGAAGGCGGTGGAGGTGACGGGCCATGCACGGCGGTTTACCGTCAGGGGCGACACCATCGTGTTCAATCCCGACGCATTTCATCTGCAAGAGGGGGCAAGGCTCGACGAGTTGATACGCCAGTTGCCGGGCGTGCAGGTGGGCAGCGACGGCAAGATGTCGTGGAACGGCAAGCCCATCCGCCTGACGATGGACGGCGAGAGCCTGTTCGGCGGCAGCGACCTGGTGAACAAGTTGCCTGTGGAAGCGGTGCAGGACATCAAGGCATACAACAAGGCTTCGGACTACAAGGAGCGCACGGGGAGAAACGACGGCGAGGAGGATATGGTGCTCGACCTGACCATCAAACCCGGATTTCTCGACAAATGGTATGGCGACATGACGGCGGGCTATCAGTCGCCGGAATACTACGAGGCGGAGGTGGGGCTGAACCGCCTCTCAAAGACCGACCCCGTGATGGTGTTTGCCGATGCGAACAACATCGCGAAGCGTCACCGCCGCTATCAAGGAGGATGGAGCCGTGGGGAGAGCAACGGGTATGAAACCGAGCATGGCGCATCGGGAGGATGGCAGCACAACTGGGCGAAGACGCAAGGGAAGCGGGAGATGAAAAATAACTACAGTCTCAGCGGCGGAATCGCCCACGACGACTCGCGGAGCAATAGCCGCAGCGAGACGGAGAACTACTTTCCCGACACCGCCGCCTCGCTGCAAAGCACGGACACCTATCGGCGCGCCCACTCGCTGAACCCCACCTTTCGCGGCACCCTGCTATGGCGGCCCGACACAATGAACACCGTGCAGACGACTGCCCACGTGCAATACCAAGACAAACAGACACACAGCCGGCAGACGACGGAGCAACAAGAGTATGTGGGCGAGGCATACGTGCCCACGCTCTCGCAACTGACGAACACGCGCGACGACGGGACCCAGCTCGACGTGAGCATCAACGGCCGATGGAGTCATCTAATACGAAAGGGCAAGGTGTATGGCATCGACTGGCGAATCAACTACAACGACCGCAAGACGGACAGCTGGACGGAGCGCACCATCACCGACCACAGGGAGGGCGGCAGCGCACCGTCGGTGTTGAGCCAGTATGCCCAGTCGCCCCTATCAGACCTGAAGACGGACTGGAAAGCGTTCTACTGGCATCCGATGACGAAAGACTGGACACTGCGCACGACATACCACACCAAATACGACCACAGGCGCAACCGACAGGACTTCATGACCGACGGCGCGGCAGACGCAGCCAACTCGTTCAGCGACCGCTACAACCGCATGAGCCACGGACTGCAAATCAGTTCAGACATCGACCTCAAGCAGCTGCAACTGTACCCGAGAATCGAAGGGCAATGGCAGCGCGAGACACAGGACTACGAGCGCGGGCTGCTTGACACCGCCGCCGTGCGCCACCGCTTCCTCGTAGAGCCGTCGTTCAGGGCTACATGGAAGTTGAACAAAATGACGAGCATAGAGGCGGAGTATGCCTTCAATACCCGACAGCCCGAACTATTGCAGACCATCGGCTACCGCGACCTGACCAACCCGGTGTTCATCCAAGAGGGCAATCCCGACCTTCTGGACTCTCACACGCACGATATCTCGCTGAAATACGGCATGATACTGGCGCGCCAACAGACATCACTCAGCGCGAAAGTCAGCTACAAGACCGCCGACCACACCACGGTGAACGCACTCAGCTACGACCCTGCCACCGCCGTCTATACCTCGCGCCCGGAGACCGTGAAGGGCAGCCGGTCGTGGGACTTCAGCCTGAACTACGACCAGGGGTTGGGCGACCTTTTCCGGCTGCAAAACGAGTTCAGCCTCAACGTGAGCCGCCACTACGGTTACCTGACGCTGCTGCCCACGCAGACGGAGCGCACGCTGAACCGGCAGTCTAATTTCCACCCGAAGGAAAATCTGAGCGTGTCGTATGACAACAACTGGCTGAAAGCATCCGTCTATACGGAGATTGACGCCACCCGCCTGCGATTCTCGGCATCGCCGGAGCAGAACACCACGCTATGGGACAACGAAATGGGCTTGCAGATGGAGGCCACGGTGGGTAACCTCGTATTCGGGAGCAGGCTCACCGAGAGCATGCGCCGAGGCTATGCCGCGCAGTCGATGAACCGCAACCGCCTGTTGTGGGACGGTGACATCACGTGGAAAATCCTGAAGAACAAGGCCAGGCTGAAACTCGAGTTTGAGGACATCCTGAATAACGAGGACGGCTATTACAGTCAGCAGTCGGCTTATCAGCAGACCACGTATTGGAGCGACTTCCGCCACCATTACATCGGGCTGTCGTTCACCTACCACTTGGATGCGAAGAAGAAAGATTAGGCACAACGCTTTCTATTTGCAAATTATTTCGTACCTTTGCACCCGTTATAGAAGATAATGGGGAATGGAAGCCATCAAAAAACGATTATATCTGATTGCAATATTCGCAGGATTTCTGTGTTCTGCGGGACTGGTCTATTACTATTTCATGGACGATTTTTCTACGTCCGACACGACGGAATATGTTTACATTGACGACAATGACGATATCGACTCCGTCTGCGTCAAGCTGTCGGCCATCGGCCATGAGCACGGCATCATAGGCTTCCGCAGCCTTGCCCGCCACTGGAAATATACCGACCACATCAGGAGCGGCCGCTATCCGATACGCCCGGGTGAGAACATAATCACCGTGTTCCGCAATCTGAAGAACGGACATCAGGAGCCCATCAAGCTGACCATCCCCGAGAGTCGGACGATGGAGCGGTTGGCGGGTGCACTGTCGAAGAAGCTGATGTTAGACAGCCTTGCGCTTGCCATCGTGCTGCACGACAACGACTTCTGTGCAAAGTTCGGGTATGACACCGCCACCATCGCGTGCATCTTCGTGCCCGACACCTATGAAATCTATTGGAACACATCCGTGGAGCATCTGATGCAGCGCATGCAGCGGGAGCACGACCACTTCTGGAACGAGCAAAGGCGGGCGAAAGCCGACTCAATAGGGCTCACGCCCAACGAGGTTTGCACGCTGGCGAGCATCATCGACGAGGAGACGGCAAACAACGGGGAGAAGCCGATGATAGCGGGTATGTATCTGAACAGGCTCAAAACGGGCATGCCCCTGCAAGCCGACCCCACCGTGAAGTTCGCCCTGAAGGACTTCGGGCTGCGGCGCATCTACCACGACATGCTCCGCTATGACAGTCCTTACAACACCTACCGCAACGCAGGGCTGCCGCCGGGGCCCATCAAGATAGCATCGGAGGCAGGCATCGACGCCGTGCTGAACCGCGTGGCGCACGACTATCTGTATATGTGTGCCAAGGAAGACTTTTCGGGCACGCACAACTTTGCCAAGACCTATCGGGAGCATCTGCAGAATGCCGCCCGCTATACAAGGGCGCTGAACCAGCGGGGAATCAAGTAACATCAACAACACGACAATATGGAAGAGAAAATCATCAACGAAAGCGAAGAGAGAAAGAGTCTCAATTTCATAGAGCAGAAGGTGAAGGCTGACCTTGCCGAGGGCAAGAACGGCGGCAGGGTACAGACCCGCTTCCCACCCGAGCCAAACGGTTATCTGCACATCGGCCACGCCAAGGCTATCGCCCTCGATTTCGGGCTTGCAAGGCAATACGGCGGCACGTGCAACCTGCGATTTGACGATACGAACCCCGTGAAGGAGGACACCGAGTATATCGAAAGCATCGAGAACGACATCAAGTGGCTCGGCTTCGAGTGGGCTAACGTGTATTATGCCAGCGACTACTTCCAGGAGTTGTGGGACTTTGCTGTATGGCTCATCAAGCAGGGGCGCGCCTATATTGACGAGCAGAGCGCAGAGGTGATTGCAGAGCAGAAGGGCACCACCACCAGTCCCGGAACGAACAGCCCCTATCGCGACCGCCCCATAGAGGAAAACCTGCGGCTGTTTGAGTTTATGAACAGCGGCAAGTGTGAACCGGGCACGCTTGTGTTGCGCGCGAAGATAGACATGGCGCATCCGAACATGCTGTTCCGCGACCCCCTACTCTATCGCGTGCTGAACATCCCGCACGTAAAGACGGGCGACAAATGGAATGCCTACCCGATGTATGACTTCGCCCACGGTCAGAGCGACTATCTGGAGGGCGTAACCCATTCTTGGTGTACGCTCGAGTTCGTGGAGCATCGCCCCTTGTATGACTTGTTCGTCACATGGATGAAGGAATGGCGCGGCGAGACGGACAACATCGAGGACAATCGTCCGCGGCAGACGGAGTTCAACAAACTGAACCTGAACTACACGCTGATGTCAAAGCGTAACCTCCTCGCGATGGTGAACGAAGGCATGGTGAGCGGATGGGATGACCCCCGAATGCCGACCCTCTGCGGTTTCCGTCGCCGTGGATACAGCCCTGAAAGCATCATTAAATTCATTGACAAAATAGGCTACACGACCTACGATGCGCTGAACGAAATGGCGCTGCTTGAGAGTGCCGTGCGTGATGACCTAAACAGTCGTTCGCTCCGCGTGAGTGCCGTACTCGACCCTGTGAAGGTTGTCATTACTAACTATCCCGAAGGTCAGACCGAGCAGCTGACTGCCGTGAACAATCCCGAGAATGAAGCCGACGGCACGCATCAAGTAGAGTTCAGCCGTGAGCTTTGGATTGAGCGCGACGACTTTATGAAGGAGGCAGAGAAGAAATTCATGCGCCTTGCGCCGGGCAAGGAAGTACGATTGAAGAATGCTTACATCATCAAGTGCGATGAAGAGCATCCTTGTGATGAAGATGCTGACGGCAACGTGACCACCATCTACTGCACATACGACCCTGAGTCGCGTAGTGGGCTGCCCGGTTCTAACCGCAAGATTAAGGGCAAGACCCTGCACTGGGTAAGTTGCCACGAGGCGGTAAAGGCAGAGGTGAGGTTGTATGACCGTCTGTGGAAGGTTGAGAATCCGCGCGACGAGATGGCTGCCATCCGCAATGAGCAGGGATGTGATGCCGTCACGGCGATGAAACAAATCATCAACCCCGACTCGCTGACCGTCATCAGCAACTGCTATGTCGAGCCATACGCCGCTGGCATGAAGCCACTTACCTATCTGCAGTTCCAGCGCATCGGCTATTTCACGCCCGATACTGACAGCACCGCCGAGCATCCTGTGTTCAACAAGACGGTGGGCTTGAAAGACTCCTGGGCAAAGAACAAATAAGTGAATGATTGAAGATTCCGCATATTTCGAGAGCGAGGCTTTCCAGAAGCTGCTGAAGCAATACGAGGACTCTGCCAAGTCGGGGCATTCCGCCTATATGGATGCCGACGACCTGGCAGACATTGCCGACTATTACCAATACAACGGCAAGCTTCAGGAAGCCACCGATGCCATCAACCTCGCACTCAGCTATAACCCCGATGCCGTAGGGCCGCTGCTGTATAAGGCACGCGAGGCACTCGCCACCTATGACTTCGAGGCGGCAAGGGAATATGCGGAACGAATCAAGGCATTCGACGCATTGGAAGCCCTCTACTTTGAGGGGGAAATCCTAATCTGCGAGGGGAAATACAAGGAGGCGGATGAACTATATCGGGAACATCTGAAGACGCTGATGCCCGACGAGCAGATGGATTACGTGTTCGACATCGCCAACATCTTCTCCGAGTATTGCCTCTTTGACACGGCGTTTGAATGGCTTATGCGCTCACAAGGCGACGACTCTGAGGAGTTCAAGGAGCTGATGGCGAGAACCCTCTTCGGGCTTGGGAAATACAAGGACAGCGAGCGGATATTCAACGAGCTTGTGGACAACAACCCCTACTCTAAGCGATATTGGAACGCCCTTGCGAGCGCACAGTTCATGAGTGAGGACTACGGGGCTGCCATCACGAGCAGCGAATACGCCATCGCCATCGACCCGAACGATGTTGAGGGCATCCTCTCCAAGGCTAACAGCCTGTTTAATATGGAGAACTACGAGACCGCCCTCGACTACTTCCGCAAATACTCCGAGAAGATGGATTTTGACGAATTCGGGCATCTTCATCAGGCCACCTGCCTCATCAACCTCGGACGCTATGAGGAGGCAATACAGGCTTTGGAGAGAGCCGAGGAAAGGGCTGACAAAGACTCCCTGTATCTGCCCGAAATCTATCAGGAACTTGCATTCGCCTATAATGAGCGGCATCTTGTAGAGACTGCCCTCTACTATATAGACAAGACCGCCGACCTGGATTGCGACCATATAAACATGGAGATTATACGCGGTCACATCCTGCTTGCCAACGGGCGGGTAAAGGAGGCTGAGACGGTGTTCAAGGAGGCATTGATGCAGTCGGACGATGCCTCGAGGACGCTGCTGCGCATCATCGTGTCGCTCTATGACAACCACTACACGCAGGCGGCATACAGGTTGCTGAAGAAATTCATAGGAAACGCGGACACCGACTGGAATGAGGGATATGCTTATATGGCGCTGTGCTGTTGGGACTTAAAGCACTACGACGAGTTTCTTACCTACTTGCAGGAAGCGGTGGCAAGGAATCCGAAAGAGGCTCGTTTAGTGCTGGGCAATCTGTTCCCAAAGGAAATTCAGCCCAAGGACTATTACGAATACATCCGCAATAAAATCAGCGAAAAGGAGTCATAGCCCGCAAAGATGCAGCGTCATAATCAAAAGACATAGAATCATAACCAAAAACAGATACAAACGTGAACTTCATTACAAACATCCTGAACAGCCTCGGCTGGTATCCGACGGTCTTCGTGCTGATGCTCTTGGAGAGCACGGTGGTGCCCGTACCTTCTGAGTTCGTGGTCACTCCCGCCGCCTATCATGCCGCAAGCGGTTCGCTCAATGTATTTCTTGTGATACTCGTTGCCACGCTGGGTGCCGACGTCGGGGCAAGCATCAACTATTTCGTGGCTCTCTACGTGGGTCGTCCCGTCATCTACCGCTTCGCCAACAGCAAGTGGGGCAAGATGTGTCTGCTGAATCAGCAGAAGGTGGAGAAGAGTGAGAAATATTTTGACGACCACGGAGTGGCTGCCACGCTTACGGGTCGCTTCGTGCCCGTCATCCGCCACCTGATATCCATCCCTGCGGGTCTCGCCCGCATGAACTATTGGAAATTCCTGCTGTTCACCACCATCGGCGCAGGCGGATGGCACAGCATTCTCGCGGCAATGGGCTGGTATCTGCACGCCATAGTGCCTGAAAATCAGTTGAACGAGAAAATCGGTGAGTATGCAGAGTATATCAAGTTCGCCATCCTCGGACTTGTCGCCATCGCCGCCATTTATTTCGCCATCAGGCATTGGCGAAAGAAGCGTGTTCAAGGCTGAAGATTGAGATACGTCAGTAAAATGGCGGGGAGACGCATTTTTTCGGGAATATTTTTTTGCGTCAGCAACTTTTTGTATATATTTGCAGATTATTATCAGCAACCAAAGAATCATGGCAAGGATTAGCAACCATCTGGTCATCATGGCGGGCGGCGTGGGAAGCCGCTTCTGGCCTATGAGCACTTCTGAGAAGCCCAAACAGTTTATTGACGTGCTCGGCGTGGGTAAGAGTCTGCTCCAACTGACGGTGGAGCGTTTCGGAAACCTCATGGAGCCCAGCAACATCTGGGTGGTCACCAATCAGAAATACGCGGATATCGTGTGCACGCAACTGCCCGACATCCCAGCAACCAATATCCTGTGCGAGCCATGCCGCCGCAACACAGCACCATGCATCGCCTACGTCAGCTGGAGAATCAAGTCGAAAGACCCGAAGGCGAATATCGTCGTAACGCCGAGCGACCACATCGTGACGAACACGGCTGAGTTTCAGCGGGTCATTGCGGCCTGCATGAAGTTCACGAGCGAAACGGATGCCGTCCTCACCCTCGGCATGAAGCCCAATCGCCCTGAGACGGGCTACGGCTATATTCAGGCAGACCTCAGCACGAGCTCGCTGCGCCATAAGGAAATGTTTCGCGTGGACTCATTCCGCGAAAAGCCGAATCTGGAGACGGCCAAAGAGTATATTAAGAAGAACAACTACTTCTGGAATGCGGGCATCTTCGTGTGGAACGTGAACACCATCGTCAATGCCTTCCGCATATATCAGCCCTCGATGGCGAAAATATTCGAGTCGATGATGCCCATCTATGGCACTGACAAGGAGCAGGCGGAGATTGACCGCCGCTTCCCCGAATGCGAGAACATATCCGTGGACTATGCCATCATGGAGAAGGCGGAGGAGATTTTCGTGTGCCCTGCCGACTTCGGATGGAGTGACCTCGGCACGTGGGGTTCCCTGCATGAGCAGAGCAAGAAGGACCTTTATGGCAATGTGTGCATCGGTCAGGAGATTGACCTCGTTGAGAGCCACAACTGCATTGTTCACACTACGCAGGAGAAGAAAGTGGTCGTGCAGGGATTGGATGGTTACATCATTGCAGAGAACGACGACACCTTATTAATATGTAAACTCTCCGAAGAACAGCGCATCAAACAGTTCTCGGGCAATAACTAAATATCAAACCATGGAGAAAAAAGTTGCTCTTATCACCGGTATTACCGGACAAGATGGTTCTTACTTGGCAGAATTCCTGATTGAGAAGGGATATGAGGTGCATGGATTGCTGCGCCGCTCGTCTTCTTTCAACACCGCGCGCATCGAACACCTCTACCTTGACGAGTGGGTGCGCGACATGAAAAAGAAGCGTCTCGTGAACCTGCACTGGGCGGACATGACGGACTCTTCTTCACTTATCCGCATCATCAGTGAGACCCAGCCTACTGAAATCTATAACCTTGCGGCCCAGAGTCACGTAAAGGTATCATTTGACGTGCCTGAATACACGGCAGATACGGATGCCGTGGGCGTGCTTCGCCTTCTTGAGGCCGTCCGCATCTGTGGTTTGGAAAAGAAGTGCAAGATATACCAGGCTTCCACCTCCGAACTTTACGGTAAGGTGCAGGAAGTGCCTCAGAGTGAGACCACTCCATTCTATCCGCGTTCTCCCTACGCCGTTGCTAAGCTTTACGGATTCTGGATTATGAAGAACTACCGTGAATCTTACGGCATGTACTGCTGTAACGGTATTCTCTTCAACCATGAGAGTGAGCGCCGGGGTGAAACATTCGTTACCCGCAAGATTTCCCTGGCTGCGGCACGCATTGCGCAGGGCTATCAGGACAAGCTTTATCTGGGTAACCTCAATTCGCTCCGCGACTGGGGATATGCGAAGGACTACATCGAATGTATGTGGCTCATCCTGCAGCAGCCTGAGCCTGATGATTTCGTGATTGCCACGGGTGAGTATCATACGGTTCGCGAGTTTGCTACCTTGGCCTTCAAGGAGGCTGGTATCGAATTGGAATGGCGTGGCGAGGGCATCGATGAGAAGGGTTACGACAAGGCTACAGGCAAGGCGCTCGTTGAGGTAGATCCCAAATATTTCCGTCCGGCTGAGGTTGATCAGTTGTTGGGTAATCCCGCAAAGGCAAAGGCCAAGCTGGGTTGGAATCCACAAAAGACATCCTTCCAGGACCTCGTGAAAATCATGGTGCAACATGATATGAAGTTCGTCAAGAAGCTGTTCATCAAATCACAGATGGGAGAATGACACTCAACAAGGATAGTAAGATATATGTAGCGGGACACCACGGACTTGTGGGTTCCGCTATTTGGAATAATCTCCTGCAAAGGGGTTACACGAATCTTGTAGGTCGCAGTCATCGCGAACTTGATTTGACGGATCAGGTAGCCGTGAAAAAGTTCTTTGACGATGAGCACCCGGATGCGGTTGTTCTGGCTGCTGCCTTTGTAGGTGGCATCATGGCGAACTCGCTTTATCGCGCCGACTTCATGATGCAGAACATGAAGATTCAGTGTAATGTCATCAGCGAGGCATTTGCACACAACGTGAAGAAACTATTGTTTCTTGGCTCCACATGCATCTATCCCAAGAATGCCCCTCAGCCGATGAAAGAAGATTGTTTGCTGACCTCACCATTAGAATACACCAACGAGGAGTATGCCATCGCAAAGATTGCGGGTCTGAAGATGTGTGAAAGTTACAATCTGCAATACGGCACCAACTATATCGCCGTCATGCCAACAAATCTCTATGGCCCCAATGATAATTTCCATTTGGAGAACAGCCACGTAATGCCGGCAATGATGCGCAAGGTGTTGCTTGCCAAGCTGATACACGACAAGAACTGGGATGCTATCCGTAAGGATATGACCAAGCGGCCTGTCGAGGGTGTGACGGGAGAAAATACTGACAACGAGATATTGACCATCTTGGCAAAATACGGCATACATGACAACAAGGTCGTATTATGGGGTACGGGTACGCCACTCCGCGAATTCCTTTGGAGTGAGGATATGGCGGATGCCAGCGTCCACGTGCTACTCAACGTGAACTTCAGCGACATCATCGGCATAGAGAAATATTCGAGTGTGCATTATGGTGCTTCTGCTGACGGAGCCGTGGATCGTAACAATTCCGCTGGTCGTGGTGGTGCAATCCCGAGCCTCGGTGAAATTCGCAATTGCCACATCAATGTTGGAACAGGCAAGGAACTGACAATTCGGGAACTCTCCGAATTAGTAGTGAAAGCCGTTGGTTTCGAGGGAGTTGTGGAGTTCGATGCATCTAAGCCTGATGGAACCATGCGTAAGCTCATCGATGTATCCAAACTTCATTCGCTTGGCTGGACACATCAGGTTGAGATTGAGGATGGTGTCCGGAAACTATACGAATGGTATATCAACAATTAAAGCAGACACATAACAATTAAAGCCCGTCGATTGACGGGCTTTAATCATATTAATTAGTCAGCCTTTAGCTTACTTCGCATAGAGAGCAACGAGCGTCTCATACTTCTCCTGCTTGCCAGAAGTCTGTTTCGGCTCCTCTACCTTCTTACCATACTCGTAAACCTGCTCAAGGGTCAGCTTACCGTCCTCGAAGTCCTTACCGATACCGCTGTCGAACGAAGCATAGCGCTCCTTCTTCATCTTCGGCAGTTCACTCTCCTCGAGGATAGCAGCAGCATTCTCCAAAGCACGTGCCATGGCATCCATACCGCTGATGTGAGCAATGAAGAGGTCTTCGAGATCCGTTGAGTTACGGCGAATCTTGGCATCGAAGTTCGTACCACCATTGCCCAGACCACCATTGCGGATAATTTCCATCATTGCCTGCGTCAGTTCGTAGTTGTCAATGGGGAACTGGTCAGTATCCCAGCCATTCTGCGCATCACCGCGGTTTGCATCGATGCTGCCAAGCATGTCATTATCAACGGCAACAGCCAACTCATGCTCGAAGGTGTGACCTGCCAACGTAGCGTGGTTCACCTCGATATTCACCTTGAAGTCCTTGTCCAGACCATGAGCGCGGAGGAAACCGATAACGGTCTCGGTGTCCACGTCATACTGATGCTTCGTCGGCTCCATGGGCTTCGGCTCAATCAGGAATGTACCCTGGAATCCCTTGCTGCGTGCATAGTCGCGAGCAAGTGTCAGCATCTGTGCCAAATGCTCCTTCTCACGCTTCTGGTCAGTGTTCAGAAGGCTCATGTAACCCTCGCGGCCACCCCAGAATACATAGTTGGAACCACCAAGCTTAATGGTAGCGTCAATAGCATTCTTAATCTGCACACCAGCGCGAGCCACAACATCAAAGTCGGGGTTCGTAGCAGCACCATTCATATAACGTTTGTTGCCGAATACGTTAGCGGTACCCCAAAGCAGCTTAATCTTCGGATACTGCTTCATCTTCTCAAGCGCATAGTCGGTGATAATCTTCATACGCTCCTCGTACTCAGCAATGGTAGCACCCTCCTCAATGAGGTCGATGTCATGGAAGCAGAAATACTCGATGCCGAGCTTGTCCATAATCTCAAAACCTGCATCCATCTTGTCCTTGGCGCGCTGAACTGCATCGCCAGCCTTCTCCCACTCATAACTGCGAGTCTGGCCACCGAACTGGTCACCACTTGCGGGGCACAGTGTGTGCCACCATGCCATAGCGAACTTCAGCCACTCTTTCATTTTCTTACCTGCTACAACCTTCTCAGGGTCATAGTAATGGAATGCCAACACATTCTTGCTGTCCTTTCCTTCGAAAGGCACTTTACCGATAAACGGGAAATACTCTTTTGCCATAATTTAAGTTTTAAAATAATGATATGTTCTTGTTTAAAATCTCTTTCCAATTCTCGTATGCACCAAGATACTCCTCACGATGCTTTTCGTCTGGCTCAATCACCTGAAATTTATCCAAAGTGGCGAAAGCCTCGTTGTTATCCTTATAGATACCCGCACCGATACCTGCGCCTTTGGCTGCACCTACAGAACCATCCGTATCGTACAACTCAATGGTTGCGCCGCTGACACCAGCCAACGTATCACGGAACAGCGGACTCAGGAACATGTTAGCCTTGCCCGCATGTATCTTCTTGATATCCATGCCCATCTGCTGCATAATCTCCATGCCATAGCAGAACGAGAAGACGATTCCCTCCTGGGCAGCACGAACAAGATGAGCTTTATGATGCTTGTTAAAGTTCAAACCATTGACGGAGCATCCGATTTCCTTGTTCTCCAACACGCGCTCCGCTCCATTGCCAAACGGCACGATGGTCACACCCTCACTGCCGATGGGCACAGATGCCGCCAAGTCATTCATCTCTGCATAGCCAATCTCAGGCGTTATATTGCGATGAACCCACGCATTCAAGATACCAGTACCATTAATGCACAGCAAAACGCCCAAGCGGGTCTGTTCCGCAGTGTGATTGACATGGGCAAAAGTGTTCACGCGGCTTTTCTTGTCGTAATTGACATCACCAAGCACACCATAAACCACACCCGATGTACCAGCCGTAGAAGCAATCTCACCAGGATTGAATACATTGAGGGACAAGGCATTGTTAGGTTGGTCACCACCACGATAAGTGATGGGAGTGCCCGCTTTCAGACCCAATTCAGCAGCCGCTTCCACAGAAACTTCACTCTGCACGCTGAATGTCGGCACGATGTCAGCAATCAGTGACTGATTGAAGCCATAATAATCAAGCAGGAAATCAGCGACTTTATTGTTCTTGAAATCCCAGAACATCCCTTCGCTCAGACCGCTGACGGTTGTATTCACAACGCCACTCAAACGCATGGCGATGTAATCACCGGGCAGCATCACCTTATATATATTATTATAGGTGTCCGGCTCATTTTCCTTCACCCATGCCAACTTTGCTGCCGTGAAATTTCCAGGGGAATTCAGCAAGTGACTCAGGCACTTATCCGAGCCAAGTTCATTAAATGCTTTATCGCCATAAGGCACTGCACGGGAGTCACACCAGATGATGGAAGGACGCAATGCTTTCAGGTTCTTATCCACGCAGACAAGACCATGCATCTGGTAAGAAATACCGATTGCCTTAATCTCCTCAGCAGTCGCACCAGACTCAGCCATAATCTTCTGAAGACTCAGTTTGGCATTCGTCCACCACATCTCTGGGTCCTGCTCTGCCCAACCAGCCTTCTTAGCAAAAATAGGAGCCTCCTTTTCAGGATAAAATGCCGTTGCGGCACACTTACCAGTATCAGCATCCACAAGCGAGGCCTTCACGGATGAACTTCCGACATCAAAACCTAATAAATATCTGTTTGCCATATGATAGTTGTTTTTTATTGTTATCTGTAAATAATACGGAGACACCGCAAATTTCCCCATTTTTTTTCATTCCTACAATTTTTTTCCAAAAAAAATGATTTTTTCCCCATATTTTGAACACATTTAAAATATTTTTCTTACCTTTGCGCGGTAAAATGACAATTACTACCGAAATAAATTCAATTTATATATGAAGAAGAAAATACTGATTCTCGACGACAAAGAGACCATTGCCAAAGTCTTGTCCATCTATCTGATGAGCGATTACGACGTGCAGTGGCTGCGCGACGGACTTCAAGGTGTGAAATGGCTACAGTCGGGCAACACGCCTGATCTGATTATCTCTGATATCCGTATGCCGGGCATGAGAGGCGATGATTTCTTGGAGTGGATTAAGCAGAATGAGCTGTTCAGTCACATTCCGGTAATCATGCTGTCCAGTGAGGATTCCACCAGTGAGCGCATTCGTCTGCTGGAGATCGGGGCTGAAGACTACATCGTGAAGCCGTTCAACCCCATGGAGCTGAAGATTCGCGTAAAAAAGATTATTCCCTAAACCTATATAATAATGTTAGGTGTTGTATATCTCGGCAACAGTCCTGAGAGTGAGGAACGACTGAAGTACATTCCTGGACGGTTAGTACAGTTCACGAAGAACTACAGGGACGCGGCAAATGCCTGCGCCCAGTATGTTCGTAATGAGAACTTCATATTGTTCTTTGAACAGAATGTTCTGACCGAGGACATCACCGCCATTACTTATATCAGGAAGAAGTGCAAGAATGTCTATATCATCCTGCTGACTCACGAGTTGACGGTTGACGACAGAAAGATGTATCAGAAGTGCGGTATCAACGACACGATATCCGCCGCTGCATCCGTCACGGAGTTCAACAAGAAGATCATCTTCATTGCCGACCGCGAGAACATTCTCTTCGATAAGACTTCGACCAAGTATCGTATCTTGAAATTCAAGATTCCTCTCTGGAAGCGTCTTTTCGACATCTTCTTCTCTGCACTGGGCATCATCCTGCTCTCTCCTGTCTTTATCATCACGGCGATTGCCATACGTTTGGAGAGCAAAGGCCCCGTCATCTTCAAGTCGAAGCGTGTCGGTACCAATTACACCATATTTAATTTCCTGAAGTTCCGTTCAATGTACGCAGATGCGGAGCAACGGCTGAAAGAGGTTGAGGAAGAGGTTGGCAACCAATATGCAGAGCAAGCAGAGGAGGAACAAGACCGCCAAAGCGTCATTACCGCTCCCCTTGGCGACGAGGCGGAATTGATGATGATGACGATGGGAATGGAGTCAGACATGATGATTAGTGATGACGAGGTGATGTTGGTTGGTGACGATTTCGTTGTTGCAGAAAGCGATTTCAGCAAGGAGAAAGAGGAAGAAATCAACAATGCTTTTGTCAAAATAGAAAACGACCCACGCATTACGAAGGTCGGTCATTTCATTCGCAAGTACAGCATTGATGAACTCCCACAGTTGTTCAATATCCTCAAAGGAGATATGTCCATCGTGGGTAACCGTCCTCTCCCACTCTATGAAGCAGAGAAGCTTACGGCAGACTCCTGCATTGACCGCTTTATGGCACCCGCAGGACTTACCGGACTATGGCAAGTGGAAGAACGCGGAAAAGGCGGCTTAATGTCAGCAGAAGAACGGAAGCAGTTGGATATCACATACGGACGAACCTACAATTTCTCACTCGACATGAAGATTTTGTTCCGTACGCTGACAGCCTTCATCCAAAAAGAGAACGTATAAAAGAATAAACTCATCACAATGAATAAGTTAAAACGACTGATATTTATTGTTGCCATCGCAGGGGCTGGAACAAATTCGTTTGCCCAGTTCAACGAGAGTGGTATCAGTGCGGGATTCTTTGATTCCAGCAATGAGAAAGACATCAATTTCTCGGAGTTCCACCTTCCGCCTTTGGCTGTTCTGTTTGAGAATGCTAAAGCCAATCCGCAGATTCTTTCTTTGGAGACAGCTCGCCGACTTGCAGAAGCAGAAGTTGCTAAACAAAAGCGGCACATTTTCTCGTATATAACAGGTCATGCAAGCTATAGCTATGGTAAGACAGATATGTGGGGCAATAACTCTTCCACATTCAATACAATGATTTACCAGTTTCAAGGCACTGAGCAAAGTTATTGGAATGTGGGAGTGAATCTTGCCGTTCCTTTGGAAGATATCCTTGATTTGGGAGCATCAGTAAAGCGTAAAAGACTGGAAGTAGAACAAGCATCTATCCAGAAAGATATTTATTTTGACCAGCTCAAGACTCAAATTTCTACACTTTACGTGCAAATTACCAATAATTTAGTTGCTCTTAAAACTTCTGGTGAAGCAGCTGCGGCTTATCAAGGTGCTGGTGCATTAAACCGTGAGCAATTTGAAGACGGTAATATGAGTATAGAGGACTTTGCTTGGACAAAGCTCCATGAAATAGGTGTTGTAGAAGGTTATCAAGCTCTTCAAACAAAGATCACCACAGACATCCTTACATTAGAAATTTTGACGCACACTCCAATCATAACAAATGCAACAACAGAGATTACACTTGACAAGGCCGTTTCTAAGTCAGAAAAGGAAATTGCAAAGGAAAACAAGGAAGTGGAGAAGCGTATAAAGAAAACCGTCAAAACTGAAGATAAGAAAGAAAAAGCTTTGGAAAAGGCAGAAGAAAAAGCAGAGAAGGCTGCTGCTAAAGCCGAAAAGAAATTAAATAAGAAAAAGTAATCGCTTAAAATAATACATTATGGATTTGTTCAGATATATTGCCCGGTTTTTATACAAGATTCGTTGGTATTTGATTATTCTGCCTTTGATAGCTTTAATCGTTGCATGGTTTATGACACGAAATATGGAGCGTGTGTATGATACCAATACGACTATCTATACAGGTATGATTACCGGTTATAATATTGAAGGAGTTGGAGCCGTTGGTGGTCAATCTCAAACAAACATGACTAACTTAATGTTATTAATGACAACAGATGCGACAATTCATGAGGTAGCCCTTCGTTTATTTGCCCGGTGTATGATGTATGGTAATGTCAATAAAGACAACAATTACATATCAGCAGAGCATTTTCGTGCACTTAATAACAGTGTACCTGCTGATGTAAAGGCATTGATCAACCATAATAGTGAGAATCAGACATACGCAAATCTCAAAGCATACGAAAAACCGACTCAAGATAATTATTTGTTCGGCATATTGAATTACCATCAGTATTTCGGCATCAATAACATCACTTCTCGTTTAAAAGTGCTTCAACTGCAACGAAGCGATATCATTGATATTGGCTATTCTGCCAATGATGCAGGTGTGGCCTACAATACGTTGGATATTCTCAATGAGGTTTTCGCTCGCCAATATGCTTTGTTACGATATGGTGAAACCAATAATGTGATTAAATTCTTTGAAAAAGAAGTGACTCGCCTTTATAAGATTTTGACACATGCTGAAGACGACCTTATTCGTTATAATGTAGAAAAACGAATTATCAATTATGGAGAGCAAACCAAGCAATTGACCATTATGGATCAGATGCAGCAAGTATCTGATAATGATCAATTAATGACATACACGTCAACAAAAGCATTGATGGATTATTTGGAACGTCAGTTGGGTGATCGAGCCAAAATCATCAAGGCAAACAAAGAATTTACCAACCAGATTACTGATATCTCAAGAATCCAATCTCGTATTTCCAATCTTAAATTGATGAACAGTGAAGGAGGAGCAAGCGACATTGAGTCTCAACAGGAACTTGCTAAAGCAGAAAGGATGTTGCAAGAAGCCACGAATAATGTTAGGAATCTCACGAAAGATATCGAAGCTGGAACTTTCAGCACGGAAACAGGCGTAAAAGCAAATGACATGATTAGCAGGTGGTTGGAGCAAGTCCTACTAAAAGTGAAGAATGAAGCAGAAATGAGCGCTCAGGATATTATGCGTAAAAAATTGGATGACCAGATACTTTATTATGCCCCGATTGGAGCTACACTTGATCGAAAGGATCGTCATATTTCTTTCATTGAGGGTAATTATATGGAAATGCTAAAAGCACTGAATGCTGCCCGCCTTCGCCAAAAAAACCTTCAAATGACAACTGCTACATTGCGTATTCTCAACCCGCCTATGTTTCCCATGAATGCTCAGCCTACAAACCGACTGATGATACTACTTGGGGCATTCCTCCTTACGTTCATGCTGACGGCAATGTACTTCTTCATCATTGAACTGCTTGATAGAACGCTTCGTGACCGTATGCGTTCAGAGCGCATTACAAAGATTCCGGTCATGGGCTGCTTCCCCAAGGAAAGTACTCTCCGCTATCGCCGTTTCAACAAAGTCATTGCAGATATGGCATTGCGCCAGTTGAGTAAAGCACTCCTTCCTCATTTCAAAGAAGGCCAGCAGAATGTACTCAATCTCCTTTCTACAGACGCAGCAAACGGAAAAAGTTATATTGCTCAGGAGTTGGAAAACTATTGGATTTCCATAGGTTTGCAGGTACGCCGTCTGACTTATGATGAGGATTTCTTGGCAGAAGACAGCCGATTCATCATGGCAAAGGACATTAAGGATATTTGTCCAGACATATTGCCAAATGAAATTGCAATTATAGAGTACCCCAACCTTGACGACAATTCCATCCCACCTGCATTGCTGAATATGGGTACTGTAAACTTGATGGTAACACGTGCAAACCGTACTTGGAAAGACGTTGACCAAAAAGCATTGAAAGAATTGCAAGCCCAGCTTGAAAACAAGGATTCACTCTATATGTATTTGACAGAAGCTCAACGATATGCAGTAGAGGAATTCGTCGGTCAATTGCCACCTTACACGAAGTTCAATAACTTTGTATATCGGATGTCTCAAATGGGATTGACCGCAGTAGAGAATAGTCATGCCAAATAAATGACGAACAGCTTTGCAACATATTCCAAAGAAAATGGAGGAAGAGTATTATTACTCTTTCTCCTGTTTTTGCTGGCTATTTACCAATTCATTACAGCAGGGTTTAATGCATTTGCCATCATTTGTTTGATTCCTTTAGCAGTCCCTATTGTTTATGCAGCATTTAATTGGCAGATGCTGACATTTTGGGTTCTTATCTTCACGAACTATTTCCTCCAGTTTTTAGGAAAGCAAAATATGCTTCCCCAAGGCATTCCAATGTCTATATATAATGAACTATTGGAAATCATCCTATTATTAATTGCAATTGTTGATGCCAGACAAGCTCCCCATTTTGAACGTACAGGCAATCTAATGTTGATTTCAATTCTTGCGTGGTGTGGGTTTTGCACATTGGAAGTTTTAAATGACACTTGCAATTTGGGGATTGATGTTGGCGGGTGGTACACAGGAGCCCGTATGATGGCTTTCCAATTATTGTATGCTTTTCTAATTTTTACATTATACATTACGACTCCAGAAAGATTATTAAAGTATCTGAAAATTTGGGCGATATTGTCTTTGTTTTCAGTTTACTGGACGTGGCAACAACAACATATCGGTTTTACTGCCGCAGAGAATATCTGGATGGAGACACTTGGTAGAACAACCCATATGGTAAATGGTATTACCCGATATTTTTCTACCTTTAGTGATGCTGCAAACTATGGGTGTAATGCCTCTGCCGCAGCAGTTGCATTTTATGTATTGGGAATTACGTCAAAAATAAAAAAGGATAAGTATTTTTTTCTTATAACAGGTCTGCTTGTGACATGGGGAATGTTTGCTTCAGGAACGCGAACTGCTATGTTTTGTTTGATTGCGGGGTTTGCCGTTTTCATTGTATTGTCCAAATCATTTAAAATCGCAATTCCTGTTGCCATTGTCTTTGGATTTTTTATGTCAATTCTCATTTTTACAGACATCGGGCAAGGCAACTCTCAGATTCGCCGAATGCGTTCGGCATTCAACAAAGATGATGCGTCTGCCAATGTTCGTGATATCAACCAGGCAGCAATAAAAAAATATATTGCAGATGCTCCTTGGGGGCTTGGCTTGGGAGTCAGTTATGATAACGTACCTGCCAATAACAAGTATAAAAAGTTATCTACAATCCCTCCTGACTCTGAGTATGTATTTATCTGGGTGCATACGGGTCCAATCGGCATTACCACCTTTGTTATTTTGACAATCATTATGTTCTTGGGGGGATGTTGGGTTGTATTCACAAAGATCAAAAACAGGTCACTAATGGGAGTCGGGGCTGGATTATGCGGTGCGTTTGCAGCCATTCAATTAGGCGGCTATGGTAACCAAGTCTTAATGCAGTTCCCTAACTGCTTGATTTTTTATGGAGGACTTGCCATTGTCTATATTTTGCCATACATAGAACCCGCTTGGGTAGAAATGGAAGAGAAACGATTCGCAGAGCAAGAAGAAAAGAAGCGCCTAAAACTCGAGAAGAAGCTTGCATCAAGAGTATGAATTATCTATCATCACAGTCAATTATAATGGGTTAAATGACACCTGTGCATTGATTGAGTCCATCCCCTTCAATGAAAAAATGGAGGTGATTGTGGTAGATAATGCCTCCAAAAAAGACGAAGCAAGTATAATCTCACAGCGATTTCCAAGGGTAAGGACAATCAGAAGTGAGAAAAATTTAGGATTTGCAGGTGGTAATAATTTGGGAATCAAAGAAGCAAAAGGGAAATATCTCTTTTTGATAAACAATGACACAATTTTTAAAGATTTCCAAGTACAACCACTGATTGACAAACTCGCCTCCTCTCCCCAAATTGCCATCGTATGTCCAAAAATTCGTTTTGCATGGGGAACAAATCCAATACAGTTTGCAGGCTATACCCCATTGTCAAGTGTCACAATTCGAAACAAAGCTATTGGGTTTGGAGAGGAAGATAGAGGACAGCATGATATTCCCCACCCCACTCCTTATGCCCACGGTGCTGCCATGATGATTAAGCGAGAGGCGATTGACAAAGTAGGGCTAATGCCGGAATGCTATTTCCTATATTACGAAGAGTTGGACTGGTCAATGATGTTCACCCGGGCAGGATACGAGATATGGTATATCCCTGCATGTACCATCTATCACAAGGAAAGCCAGTCCACTGGACAGAACAGCCCACTCCGCACTTACTATATCACCCGCAACCGCCTATTGTTGGTTCAACGTAATTTCTACGGCATCCATAAGTATTTATCATACATATATTTAATTGGATTGGTTTCTTTGAGGGACACTCTTAAATATGCCTTTTCAAGAAAAAACGAACTCCTTAGAGCAACTATCCAAGGAGTGCGTGACTTCATAAAACCATCAACCCATAACCATTAAACTATCTTCTTTCGCAAATATGGATTTCTGGAGCATATTATTCGTCATCGACTGGCTGCTGTTCGCCACAGTTGCGCTCACTGTTATATATTTAGGTGTTTTCGCCGTTGCTTCGTTTTTCGGCCGTAAGCATGAAGTCCCCAAATCAAGAAAGCAAAAGCGCTTCGTGATTTTGATTCCTGCCTACAAGCAAGATGAGGTCATTGAATATACGGTGGCATCCATTCTTGGACAAGCCTATCCGCAACGTATGTTCGACGTGGTGGTTATTTCCGACCATCAAAGTGAGATGACCAATATGCGATTAGCCCAATACCCCGTTACGCTCCTAACCCCAAATTTTGCAGAAAGCACCAAAGCAAAATCGCTCCAATATGCCATCTTGAATCTCCCCGCATTCAAGATTTATGATATCGCCTTGATATTAGATGCTGACAACATTGTTGAGCAGGATTTCCTTGCAAAGGTCAATGACGCTTATGAAATAGCGGCGACCAAAGCTATTCAGACACACCGCCTCTCCAGAAATCGTGACACGTTTGCAGCACGCTTGGATGCCGTTTTTGAAGAAATCAACAACTCCATTTTTAGGCAAGGACACATCAACTTAGGATTGTCCTCTGCATTGACAAGTTCCGGCACTGCATTTGACTATGCATGGTTTAAGTCGAATGTCATGAAGACTAAAACAGCCGGTGAAGATAAGGAGTTAGAGGGACTTCTTCTTCGGCAAGGAATCTACATTGACTATTTTGATAACATTTATGTCTATGGAGAGAAGAAACGAACTACTGCCAAGCTAAACCAACAGCGTGGCCGTTGGGCAACCAGACAATTCCAAAATCTTTTCCGCAACATAAAGTTCCTGCCCGGAGCCATCTTCAGAAAGCAGTATGATCTGGCAGACAAGATTATCCAATGGATGTTGCTTCCCAGAACAACGATGGTGGCTATTCTCTTATTAATGAGCGCTGGTCTTCCTTTTGTATATCTGACATTGGCTGTCAAGTGGTGGATTCTGTTGGCAATTGCCCTGTTCTGCTTTGCCTTGGCAACTCCGAACTATCTGATAGATGAAATGTGGGACGACACATTCCTGCAATCGCCTTTCCGTAGTCTTTGGAAAAAAATTCGCGCTAATTTGGGAGGGAGAAAGAAATGATTTGGACTATTCTGCATATCATTGACATAACCCTT
The DNA here is from genome assembly GCA_022511065.1 of Prevotella sp. GTDB lineage: Bacteria > Bacteroidota > Bacteroidia > Bacteroidales > Bacteroidaceae > Prevotella. Next base: position 29,712 of record JAFLSG010000010.1, on the reverse strand, counting down.
TGGGGCATTATATTTGGTTCGGTAGCCTATGTCGTGTTCTTCGCCATCATTTCCCTCTTCTATGACAAGGAAGACTTGGTTGCTGCGCAAGTTTCGGCACTCAGCAATAAATTGAACAAGTTCCTTATTCTCTATCCTGCCTACAATGAGGACCGCGTCATTATCAATGCTGTGGAGCATTTCCTCATGCAGCAATATCCCGCTTCCCATTATACGCTCGTGGTTATATCCGACCACATGCAACCGGAAACCAATGACTATTTGCGCACACTTCCCATCACCTTGCTGACCCCAACCTTTGAGAAAAGTTCCAAGGCAAAGGCGATGCAGTATGCCATCAACGAGGTAAAAGGAAAATTCGACAATGTGGTCATCCTTGATGCAGACAATGTTGTCCGCCCAGAATTCCTGTCGCAGCTGAACGTGTTATGCTCCGTTTATGATGCAATCCAATGCCATCGTTGTGCCAAAAACTCCAACAATGATGTGGCAGTTCTTGATGGAGCCAGCGAGGAAATCAATAACACTATCTTCCGCAAAGCCCATAACCGACTGGGGTTGTCATCTGCTCTCATCGGTTCTGGAATGTGCTTCGATTATGAATTGTTCAAAAAGAATGTCTTCCAACTGAGCACGGCAGGAGAAGACCGCGAAATGGAAGCCCTCCTACTCCATCAAGAAGTATTCATCAAGTATGCGCCAGACATTCATGTTTTTGATGAAAAAGTAAGTAGTCAGGACAATTTCCAACGCCAACGGATGCGCTGGATGACCGCACAAGTGCAGAGTCTGCTCAGCCAATTACCCAAGATCCCGAATGCCATCATCCACGGCAAAATCAACTTTATCGACAAGACGATTCAACAGGCGCTTATCCCCCGCTCCATCCTTATCGTTTTGTTGGGAGGTATCTCCGTAGTCATGACATTGATTGTTCCTGTTTGGTCCGATAAATGGTGGGCTTTATTGGGACTATTGGCTATTGCACTTTTCATCGCCCTACCATCTCAACTCCGCTTCCGTTCTTTCACCAAAGTGCTTGCTATCCCAGGACTTGTACTCCGAATGCTGAAGAACATTCTGCACATGGATCGCAAGAACACGGATTTTATTCATACAGAGCATAACAGCTGATGAGCAATCGGGTACACAGAAGCGTAATGAATATCAAGGTGGGAATGATATTCTATTTCCTTTCCTTATTCCTTGCGTTCTTCTCCCGCAAGATTTTTCTTGACTGTTTGGGTGATGAGTTCATCGGTTTGACAGGCACGCTCCAGAATATTCTGAGTTTTCTGAATGTTGCGGAATTGGGCATAGGAACAAGTATCACATACTTTCTTTACAAGCCACTACAGGAAGACAATCATGAGAAAATTAACGAAGTCATGTCTGTCCTTGCCTTTCTTTACCAAAGTATCGGGTGGCTCATTGGATTGGCAGGATTCATCGTAAGCCTATTCTTCCCATTGATGTTCAAGGACTTGCCAATGGGACTATTCATCGTATATTTTGCTTTCTATTCCTTTTTAGCCTCGTCCATGGTTGGCTACCTTATCAACTACCGGCAGCTATTAGTATCGGCAAATCAAAAGCAATATGTGGTAAATGGGTATTTTCAGTCCATTGGAATTGTTCAAAGCCTCATCCAAATTCTTCTTGCTTATTACTATAAGAATCTTTATCTATGGGTGCTTGTCGGACTGATATTCACAGTCATCGGCTGCATCATATTTAACTACCGCATCAACAAGGAATATGCTTGGCTAAAGATCAGCACAAAGGAAGGTAGGAAACTGCTCAAGAAATACCCGGAAGTCTTGCGAAAGACGCGTCAAGTATTCATCCAGAAACTGAAAAACTTCATCCTATATCGCAGTGACGAAATCCTAATCTTTGCATTCGTGTCGTTGAAAATGGTTGCCTATTATGGCAACTACATGATCATCATCAACAAACTCAATTATTTGGTGAATATTCTTAGTGATGGTATGAATGCAGGAGTCGGCAATCTTATCGCTGAAGGAAATGAAAAGAACACAATGAAAGTTTTTTGGGAACTGACAGCGATTAGATTCTTCATCGTGGGTATCATCGTATATGGATTCCTGATGTTCATGCAACCGTTTATCTGCTGCTGGCTTGGAGAGGAGTATAGACTAAGTGACCTAATTGTTTATCTACTTATCTTCAATATCTTCATCATGCTCTCCCGTGGGGTTGTTGAGATGTATATATCCGCTTGTGGCCTGTTTTCTGATGTCTGGGCGGCATGGGTAGAATTATTTGTCAATCTGGCCGTCACACTTTGTCTCGCCCCCTATTGGGGTATCGTAGGCATCTTGGCTGGAAAAATCATCAGCGTGTTCTTCATTGCCATCTTCTGGAAACCGTATTTCCTATTCACAAAAGGTCTTCAGCAAAAAGTTTCTTCCTATTGGAAAGGCATGGCAGAATACTACCTAATCTTTGCTATTTTCTGCGGTATTGCCATAATGCTGAAAGAGACATTTATTGAACCATATGCAAACACTTTCACCAAACTTATCAGCTACGGCATCGTTGTGTATGTCTCATTGCTTACAGCTTACTTCTTTGCAATGTTTATAATCACGCATGGCATGAAATATTTCATTGCCCGCAAACCCACTCTATACAATAAACTCTCACGTTTTAAAATATCATAAGCTATGCCTCAAAATAAACAACATTACATTTGGATCGACTATATGAAAGTATACGGTCTGTATTTTATTGTGTTAGGGCATTTCTTTCCATCATATTCATCCTATATATATGCCTTTAATGTTCCATTGTTTTTCATTGTTTCTGGTATCCTTTCTTCTAAGGAACGTGATTTCAATACTTTCATAAACAAAAGCATATTCAATCTCATCATCCCAGTATTCATTATAATGGTGATAATATATATATGGGATTGTCTTACACACTCAGAAATATCGTTTAATATAAAAAGCCTGAGCAGATTTCCCAATGCTTTAATCGGAATGCAAGGCGTCAATTGTGGAGGTGGTTTAGGAGCGTGTTGGTACATATACACCTTGTTCGTTTTAAAGTTCATGTGGCAAATTCTTCCTAAACAAATTTTGAGAATACTTTTGGTATTGTTACCTATTACAGCAGTATTTCTAACTAAGAATGGTATAACTCCAGGCAATTCCATCTTTAGTGTCACGGTTGCATACCCTTTCTTTTGGTTTGGAATCTTTTTACGTCAGTACATCGATAAATTGAACAATATAAATCTAAATTGGAAGACTTTTGCTCTTACTGGTATAAATTTATTCATATTAATCATTGTCGGTAGGTTTAACTGGATCTTCTATATGTATTTAAATACTTATGGCAGATACTTAATATTAGCAATAATAGGTGGAATAGCAGGAACGTATGTCGTTTATACAATGGCGATATTGTCTGAACGATATTTCAATACAAATAAATATTTGAGAACCCTATCTGTGGGAAGTATTGTTATATTAGGCTTCCATAATAGTATTATTATGGATTTTATGCGTCTACACAACGTCAGCATTAACGACTATAATGTTTTATTGTACTCACTCCTAATAATGTTACTTTTTATACCCATCAATATGTTTCTCGAGAAATACTGTCCAATTATTATGGGTAAAAGAGTACACCGATAACTAAAATCACCTTTACATTTGCAAGATTCAGCAAAAAAATCTATCTTTGCCACCAAATAAAACATTATGAGAATCATTTGTGATGCCCCCGGACAGACCTGCAATCGACTGTGGACTTATGTCGCATCCGTCGCACAATGTGTTGCAGAGCGCAAGAAAATGGTTATCCTTTTCTACGACTGGACGATAGAAGACTTCCCGGATCTGCTTCATTCCAAATACATTTGGTTTCCGCTATGGCACAAATGGTATTTGGAAAGGGGTAATGGATGGAATAATTATAAGGGGCTAACCTGGAAAGTTACCCATAATAAGCGATGGGACAAAATCTTTAAGTTCTTCGGTTGCACCAAGGGATGGCAGACACGCACCGACACTCGTTATTTGGCGCAAACGAAAAAAGAGCTCCAAAGAATATTCCGCCCGAAAGAGGAAATTATGCAGAAGGCAGAGGGATTGGTTGCAGAAATGAGGCAGACAGCCGAATTGGTGGTCGGTGTGCATATCCGCCGCGGCGACTATGCCACATGGAACGATGGGCGCTTCTTCTATGAGCTCGAAGAATATCATCAATTCATGCTTCGAGTAAAAGAACTCTATAAGGAAAGGAGAGTAGCCTTCTTCATTAGCAGTAACGAGAGTTTTGACCTTAATTGGTTTAAGGATTGCGATTGTCGCCGTTTCGGGAAAGAGCCGTCAGGAGCTATTCTCGACCTTTATACGTTAAGCGTTTGCGACCGCATCATCGGCCCATTCAGCAGTTATTCCCGTTGGGCATCGTTTATCGGTGAAGTTCCTTTGTGCTTTTTAGAATCGAAAGCACAGCAATTCACGGAAGAAAGTTTTTCAAAGATTGTTGATTTTTTCCACTTCGAGAACGGAAAAGAGATTTTAGATTGGTAATTGCATTAAAGAAACAATATGAAAGAACGACTTGATTATATTGACATAGCCAAAGGACTTGGCATTATTCTGGTCGTGTATTCTCATACCGTATATCCAGATTTGATGTTTTACGCATTAGCGTTCTATGTTCCTGTCTTTTTCTTTTGCGCAGGATATACTTCCTCAAAAAAGGATATTAGCCTAAAGGACAATTTCGCGCGCCATGCCATCAAATTGCTCAAACCATATTTATTTTTCAACCTCGTCCTTATCCTCTATTTCCACGATTTCATTCTTCGAGCAATTCTCGGAGTGCTTTACTCACGCTATTGTCTCTATCCTTTGGGCACGAGAACTGATATTTGCCAGCTTTTTGTTGTCGGCAACTACCCTATGTGGTTTCTGACCTGTATGGTAATTGCATACCTACTATACTATTTAATTGTTTATCATCCCCGATATCGATATTATATCATCTCTCTATACCTTGTCATTACAGTTGGGATGGAATTTATTCCCATACTTCTTCCGTGGAGCATTGACACGGCATTCCTTATGGCCATCGTCATGTATGCCGGCACTACATTTCGCCGAAATTTCCCCGATTGCTTCACCAAAAGAAATCCAGCACCAATCGTGCTACTTGCCATCATCGCTTATCTACTCCTCCTGCCACTTTGCCACGACATCAATCTGTCCGTGCGTATGTACGGACCATCCATGATTGCCTATCTCTTTGCTGCCATTACCGGCAGTATATTACTCCTTGCTTTGTCAAGACTCCTTCAAGGTTGCGTTGTCGGCAAAGGATTGCAACACATCGGACAACACTCACTCACCATCTTCTGCATCGAGGGACTTTTCCTCTTTTGGGGCCAACAAATTGCCGGGTATATTCCAAATGGACTGTTGTCTCAAGAAGAAACACTAATTACAACTGCAATCATTCAAACCATCATAGCCATTATTGGAGGATACCTTCTTTCCCTTTTACTGCACAGTAATAAACGTATTGAAAAAATCATATTCCATTAATTCTAATACAAATGTTTCTTCACAGCCATTGTAAAATGGCTGTATACAACTTGTATTCACACCATATACAAGTTGTATAATTACTGAATACAACCAAGAAATATACTGCAATTCGGTGAATTTGCCTGCCTATAGTTTGCTTTGTCCACATAAAATGACTATCTTTGCAGATAGATAGTTCAAATAGTGCTTTTACGATATGAAAGATAAGGAAACGCTTTTCCGCGAGAAAGCAGCCACATACCTTTGTTGTTACAACAATCATTGCCCACGCCATGCCCAGTGTCTGCGTTGGGAAGTAGGTACATTTACTGACCCAAATCAGCATATCACTACCTGCATCAGTCCGCATTACGCCAAAAGTCTGGATGGTAGTTGTGAGCATTTCCGCGACAACCGCCCGCAACGTATGCCTGTGGGTATGAAGCATTTCTATCATGATATGCCCAACAGCATTGAGCGGGCCATTAAGAACACCCTTATCAGCCACTCATGCCGCGCCACTTATTACAAGTATCATCGCGGTGACCACCCTATCGTACCCAAGGTGTTGGCTGATATCCAAAGCGTCTGCCAACAATTCGGGTGGACTCAACCGCTCAAGTTCGATACGGAGACCGAAGACTATTTGTGGTAAAGATTACCTACTTACGGTTAATATGAAGATTGCGATACTGACATCTGGCGTTCTGCCTGTACCTGCCGTACAGGGCGGAGCTGTGGAAAATCTCATAGATTTCTACTTAGAGTATAATGACCGCTACAAACTGCACGACATCACGGTATATAGCATCTGGCATACTAAAGTAACACGGCATCCCGCATTAAAGTCGGAAGCGAATCATTACCACTATATCAAAACAAACAATTACATTGCCAAACTAAAGAAACTCATCTATCGCCACACGCATTCTGAAGAATACTACCATTATACTGTAGAGTGTTTTTTTGAACAAGCCTACAAACATCTCTGCCAACAAGCATTCGATATCATCATTTTAGAGAATCGACCGGGATATGCCTTAAAACTCCATAAGAGATGCGATTTGCCTCTTATATATCATCTGCACAACGATTTTCTGAATAGTTCAACAAGGCAGAGCCATGAAATCTATGATGCCGCAACGCGCATCATCAACATTTCCCAATATATTTCAAGGCAAGTCGCCACGATTGAGGCGAACGACAAGAAAAGCATTACCGTCCATAATGCCATTGACATCAAGAGATTTCGGAATGCCCAACCAATTCCCCGAAACACCATCAACCTGACGGAAGAGGATTTTGTAATTGCATATAGTGGCAGGTTAATCAGGGAAAAAGGCATATTACAACTTCTTCAAGCCTTCAAACAAGTGGAGACTCAGATTCCTAACTTACGGCTTCTCATTATTGGAGCCAACGCTTACGGAAGCAATCAACGGCCTACCCCATTTATACAGCAGTTAGAAAAAGAAGTAAGTAGCATCCGCAAAAAAGTGATTTTTACCGGGTTTATTGACTACGGAAAGATGCCTTCATATCTAAAAGCCGCAGACATAGCCGTAATTCCGTCTATGTGGGAAGAGCCTTTCGGACTAACCGTCATAGAAGCTATGGCGGCAGGACTCCCGCTCATCACAACCCGTAGTGGAGGAATACCCGAAATATGCGAGGGAATAGCAACAATCATAAACAATAACGAGAGTACCATTGTCTCTGACCTTGCAAACGCCATTCTCGACCTGTACCGACACCCTGAAAAGCAAGAGCGGATGGCCAAGGCTTCACTTCAATGCTCTGCACTATACGATAAAGAAAAATATGCCCGCGACTTCTTTGCTGCTATCGCCATTTCCTGCAAAGCGTGAGAATCTTGTCGTACACAATATATGCCCCAACCAACAATACCACTTTTATCAACGGACAAAGCAGATAATGGATTGAGTAGGCTGCCGTAGATATGCCGAAGAAATGAAAAAAGGCGGTGTCGATGAACGATAGGAAGAGTACATAGTGGGCAAGATAGATGAAATAAGAGGGCTGAGCCACCAATCGGGGAATACGGCGAGAGGTGGCGGAAAGGATGCGACTTGTCAAAGCGAAAGCTGCAACAGCACCAACGATACGGAAGCAGAGCATCAGGGATGAGAAAATGACGGTGCGATAAGTGAGCATCATCGCCATACCCAAACATAGGGACAAGACATAGACAGACAACTCTGCCCGCTTTGCCATATCGACAAAATCCATCTTTCGGATGCCAAAGAATGCACCAAGCGAGAAGAAATAAACGGCATAGGCAGAAAGTCCCGGAATGAATGCGCAAATGCCGGAGAGATAGAAGATGGTAAGTACCGCTAACAGCCAAGTGCCCCAACGGGACACGCCTATATATATAATAGGTGACAACAACGAAACGATGATAAGATCGCGCAAGAACCAAAGGGGCATATTGCAGGGAGCAGTCATCAATTGCATATTACCAAACCAATCAATCTGCACACCAGCCTTCGCATAGTATATCCAAAAGGCATTCCAATCAATATGCCCCATCTTGACTGCCATCAGGAAGTTCCAGACGACATAAGGCACAAGCAGCGTCCAGAATCTACGCCGTATCTTCTTGAAATAGACCCGAGAGTCCAACACATCGACATTTGCAAAAAACAAATAGCCGGATATGATAAAGAAAACAGGCACGGCAACCTTGACAAGCGTCTGACTAATCAGCAGTTTCAGGAATTCGTAAGTGTTCCAATCAGAGACCAAAAGACTATAATCCACCGCCACAGCCCCATAGCTATGGGCATAGGTGACGAGGACAATCAGCGGAAAGCGCAACTGACTAATGACCTCGAATTGGGAAAGATTACTTCTGCCGTTCATATTTTACGCCAAAGAGCCAATACCCCAAGAATGGATTGAGACGAATGAGACTGCTCACCAACAATGATAGTCCGACAACCGCCAAAGCAAGTGTCAGCACCACCACTACCTCGAGCGCCCGATTGTCATAGGTTTGAAGCCATGCGCCATAAGGTTGCAAGAAGCGGGGCAACAGGAAATAATGGAGCAGATAAATGTCAAGTGTCCGAGTGCCAACATATTGCAAGGCTCTGCCCAAAGGCCGCTCCTTGGTAAACCAAGAGGCGAAAACCCGAAAAAAGGTGAAAACCATCACCATGCCCAGGATGCCACCGACGGCAAATATCAAATAAGAAAGAAGCACACCATCGGGGCGAGACATCATGGCAATGCAGATGAAACTCGTGATGACGATGATTCTAACCGCGCGCTTCCCCGTCAGGCGAAGGAAGTCATCAAAATATTTCTTCGCCAACGTACCGAGGAAGAAAAACAGATAATACCGCCAAGCCATGAAACTAAGGAAGCCCAACAAGTCCGTCATCCATCCCAAGTCGCGGAAATAACGATTGTAGAACACATCGTAGCAAAAGGCTGAAACGGAGATAAGAACCGCAAAAGCTGTTCCCCACCAATCGCTTTTTCTTTTGCTGATGCAATTTGAAAGGATGTTCAGCACGAAAAACTCAAAGAGAACAAACGTGAACCAATAGCCGCCTTTCGTTGCCCCGAGCCTGCTAAAGAATAAAGGCGGCGGTGCCAGCAAAAGCAGAAAGATGAATGTCGGCACTATCTGCACCATGAATTTGCGGCGAACCACGCTCTTTATAGTAATGCTATTCCATTGGCGATCAACCTGATAAAACAACCAACCGCTAATGAAAAAGAAGCATGGCAGACGAAACAAGAAAAGTACATTATTGTAGCCTAACCCACGATTGCCCAGACAAAGGCCGCAGATATGGGAATAAACCACAAGAATCATGGTGAATCCCCGCATGGCATCGATATACTGTATCCGCTCGGTTTTCAATGAATAATCTCCTCAAAAAGTTGTTTCCACTGGGGCATAATTCGCTCTGCAGAGTATCGTTGTGCCGACAAAACAGCCGCCTCACCCATCTGCCGACGCAGATTTTCATCCGCCATCAACTGACACATTCTGTCGGCAAACGCCTGCTTATCATCTTGCGCAATCAAAAATCCGTCTGTGCCATCCGTAATGATGTCAGCCGGTCCATAAGGGCAATCGTAGGCAATGACGGGCAATCCACAACTCATCGCCTCGGGCATCACCATGCCAAACGGTTCGAATAGTGACACCGAAACCAAAAAAGTCGACTCCCGATAGCGGTCAAAAATCCTTTGCGTGGGCTGATGCACGTTTATATTCATATTCAAAGCGTAAGCCATCCGCTCCGCTTCAGCCTGCTCATCGCCCTCACCGTATATATCGAGTTGCCAGTCAGGGAAATGCGGATGTACCCGCTGCCAGATGTCAATGATGTCCATCACCCGCTTCTGATAGTCAAGCCGCCCTACAAAAATAACCCGCTTACAAGCAGCACCCTCATCACTCGGACTATCCAAATGCACCATATCAGGAATAACCCTCACATCATGATGAATTTTACGCCACTCGACAGCATCGCCTTCAGTCAGCGCCACCACACAGGCAGTCTTTTTCAGTCCTTTTTTTAGCAGCCAAGCCGCACATCGTTGGCGAATACCCTTTTCCCCGAAAGTGCGAGTGAAAATGGAATGCGACTCTACAACCAGCGGTATATCTCCCTTTACCTTCACGATAGATGCTACCGGATCTGCCGTGGTGCATACAATCACATCAGGCTGAATATGCGAGATTCGCTCTGCTAATCGCTGTTCAAAAAGCCTTCGCAACTGCCTCGCTTTCCACAGCCTTTGCAAGACTGAATATCGGTATTGCTGATGGAATCGGATATCCAAATCTTCAAAATGTACGTCATCATTCAACGGATATGCCACAGGATGCTGCCCTTGGTCGGTCGTCAGCATATAAATCTCCTCGCCAAACGTGGTGACCAGGTAGTTCATTTTCTCAACCAACACCCGTTCTATACCTCCCCAAATGGCGAGTGACCTGAACATAAAGAGCACTTTCATGGTGAAATCAGTGTATCAAATTTTCTTCCGAGTCCTCATACCGATTCTTCTTAAAGAAGAAACCGGGCAATGCACGACTTTGTATCTTAATGCGTTTCACAAGACTTTGCCACATGGATTCTTCATTCAGCGTTCCATAGCCCGTCATTACGCGCGCCTTTCGATGGTAGAGGAAAGCTATTTTTCCATATTGCTTCAATTCCAAAGCTAATGACCCATCCTCCCCACGACGTATATCCGTGCGGATTTTTATATCATGCAGATAATCCGTATTAAATGCAAAGACCATACCACGGACACATAACTCAGGGCGATTGAAATGCTGAAAATAGAGGAATGCATCGCGTATGAATTCAAACAGCGTTAGGGAAAACTTTGAATGGCGGTCATCGGGATAGAAACTCCAGAATGAACTTACACAAGCAACCCCAGGTTTAGTCAATTTCCCCATCATCAGATTAACATATTGCGGGGGATACATCGTATCCGCATCTAAGAAGAAATGATACTTCCCGCTTGCACTATGTATTCCACATTGACGGGCAAATCCCGGACTCTGCTTCTTTTCCGTGATGCACTTCACGCCAAAGGCCTTGAACACTTGTTCTGTCTCATCGGCAGAATTATTGTTTATACCCAGAATCTCAATAGGATAGGATGTCGCAATGTTGCTAAGTGACCACAAGCAAGCAGCCAAACGTGTCGCCTCATTATAAGCAATCACCACCAAGGACACCACGGGCTGATTGCTTTGCATGGCCATAATCCGCTCACGCACTTCCTTTACCGTATCAAGCGGAACGTCTTGGAAAGGACGGTTATATACCGTCAAATACTTACTATACCAAGCCATAATATCAATTCATAAAATTACTTCTTATAAGAATAACATTGCTCCTTATTAAAATAACATTGGCTATTAGCACGCTAACCAGCCTCGTTATGATGAGGGTTGCAGGTTTCTTAGGATGCAAAATTAATGTATTTTTTCCTTTTTTATCCATAAATTGGACAAAAAAACACTACTTTTGCAACATGAAACAGAGAATCAACTGGATTGATTGGGCAAAAGCCATAGCTGCAAGCACCGTGGTGTTCTGCCATTTGCCCCAATCGCAGGAATGGTTCTATTATCGCTATCTGCAAGCCATTATCATCGTCATCTTTTTCTTTCTCTCCGGATATCTGAAGAAAGACCGGGGAAGCATGAAGGCAAATTGGCAGAAATATTGGCGCGGATTAGTAGCGCCCTATATATCATACAATCTCATTGTCTATCCCTATTGGCTGTTGAAATACTATCTGGAGCACGATGGATTGCCCAGTTTGTTTGTAGCAATGCGCCCAATATGGGGAGCTATCCTGCTCCAGCATGAGAATGATTTCTGCTTTCCCTTAAACGGCCCCTTGTGGTATCTGCCTGCGATTCTGCTGATGCATCTGCTGATTGATGGTTGCCGGCGCACCAAGTATCTGCACACAATCATGATAACGTTGTGCGTCATCTCATTCTTTCTCTATGCAGCCAACAAGTATTGGTCTTTTGCCCCGAATCTGACCCCGATGGGAATATTCCGGAATCTGCCTTATTATTACATCGGTTATGTATTTGGACTGCGGCAGATGTTTAGAGGTATCACCGCCAAACGAGACTTCATCAGCATGATTCTCTGCCTAAGTGTCAGCATCTTATTCTTCCATTGGCATCTCCATGCAGCCAATCATCTGCTTCACATCTCCCTATTCTACCCTGTAAATATCGGTTTCTTGTTTGGAGTGATGTACGGATGCAAGCTGTTAAATGGCTTTTCTTCCCCAATTATCGTCAATCTGTCCATCGGTACATTGGTCATCATTGGGCTGCATGAGAAAGTCATCGGAGTGGTTAATCTCGCTATCGAAAAACTCTTCCAACTCGATGGCGTGCCCTGCTACCATTGGTATGAAGCCCTGCCGATTGCAATGATTATCGTGGCGCTTCTCTACCCGATTATCCTGCTCGGCAAGAAACATCTTCCCATACTATTGGGCAAGGGGTGAAGTTACCTCATTGAACAGCTTAATCCATCGTTTCCCAATCTCGTCAAGGCTATAGTTCTTGGCTTTCTCTATGGCATTCCTGCCCATTTCCTTTCTTTCGTCAGGATGCTCTATGAGATAACAGATGCGCTCTGCCAATTGCCCCACATTGCCGTTTTCAACCAAAAATCCGTCTGTCCCGTCAGCTATAATGGATTGGGGACCATATGGGCAGTTGAATGAAACGACAGGTATGCGATTACTCATTGCTTCAATAATAACCATACCAAAACCTTCAAAACGCGACGTTAAGGCATAAATACTGCTTTCCGCATATTTTTCCTGAATATTCTGCACTGGACCATTAAACCTACATACGCTATCAATACCTAATGCCTGAGCCTGTTTCTTATATTTCGCTGCATCCCCTGTTCCATAAATAACCAATTGCCAATCAGGATGCCTTTTATACACTTCACTCCAGCCTTCAAGTAACATATCGAACCCCTTTTCATGCACGTATCTACCAACAGCTATCACCTGTTTTTTCTGAGGAACCTCACATTCCTGTATATCAAAAGGCAGAGGATTAGGAATCATAACGACATTGTTTACTTCCTTCCATGAATTTCGGTCTGCCTCACTTAGCACAACCATCTGATCAAGTCTCTTCAAGTTTTTAACAAGACTTCGCATCCACAACTTTGCAAATGCTCCTTTTATCCAATTATAATCCTTTCCTTCAAAGTTTCTATAATGCATTTTATTTATATGCATCTCACCCACCTTTTTACTACCATCCTTTATATCGCACAAAAAATTTATTTCTCTGCGCAAAAGAGAAATCGTCACATCTGGTTTAATATCACATAATGTTTTTGATAGTTCTTTCTTGAATATACGCTGCTTTCTAAGATAAACAATACATTTCCTTATGAAGGATAATCCCCAAAGCTCTTCAAAATTTATATCAAGGTTTATTATGTGTATCTTATCAGACAAAGGATAATAAGAACCCTTTCCCTTCCCGTCAGTAAGAATAATATATACATCATAACCTACGACATCAGCTAGATAATTTGCTTTGGTGGTCAAGACCCGCTCTACACCTCCAGGAATATACAATGATGGAGTACAATAAACTATTTTCATCAATACTTTTGATTATTTACATCATCAAAAACCACTATTTGTAACATTTATATACGCATGAAAATATTCAATATCAAGCTCTTATTCCACATTTACCAATCGATTAAATAATTCTATCCATTGAGGCATTATCATTTCTGGTAAATATCTTTTAGCCTTCATTTGGGCAGCCTTACCCATTTGTATTCTTAGTTCATCATCATTCATCAACTTCAACACCGCTTCCGCAAATCCCTTTATATTCCCATTCTCCACAAGAATACCATCATTCCCATTGTCTATAATGTCCGCCGGTCCATAGGGACAATCAAAAGAGATACAAGGCACACCACATTGCATTGCCTCAACGAGCACAAGTCCAAAACCCTCAAATCTTGAAGCCAGAAGGAACAAGGAAGCATCGCAATACTCCGCAGCAATATTCTTTGTAGTTCCTGCAAATATCACATTCTTCTCAATCCCAAGCCTCTTACACTGTTCCATCAATTCTTCTTTCTGCTCCCCTTCGCCTACCAATTTCAGCATCCAATCATTCCGCTCACTAACAATGATTTTCCAGGCATCCAATAATCTGCTGACTCCCTTCTCGTATAAAAAACGTCCAGCAAACAATGCCGTTTTACATGTCAGTCCACTGAATGCATCAGTTTGCAAATCAACGATATTAGGAATGATAACCACATTTTTTGACTTCCAGACTTTTGCGTCACCAGTGGTAAGGGATACTATAGCATCGCTTTTCTTTTCTATTGCACTAAAATATTGGCGATATTTCCACTTCCGATATATTTGCGATACCCAATTCCTATTCACACCATCTCTCCTGCCAACATACTCTTTGGGAGCATGCGACTCGATAATTTTTTTTGCCCTACATTTCAATTGGCAAACAATATCCGCCCCATAATACGATGTCGCTATGACGATATCGGGATCAATAGTATTAACCGTGGCATTCAGTTTAACCTTTAGTTCCCTATCCATCTTCCAACCCATATACAACCGTTTGGGCAAAGAATACTGATATTTCGTATGGAATCTGACCGACAAATCAATATGTTTTATTCTATCTGACAAAGAAAAAGTCAGCGGATGGTTTCCCTGACAAGTGGTAATCAACCATACTTCCTGATTATATTTTTCTGCGAGATAGTTCATTTTCTCAACCAAGACCCTTTCAACGCCTCCCAATCGAGCTATCGCATCATTCACATATACAATTTTCATCGTTCCTATATATCGTTCCTAATAATAAAATAAGTCATTTAATCAAATTTCCCTCAGAATCCTCATAATGGTCGGTTGCATAAAATATACGAGCAATTCCTTTACCCTGAATTTTCACACGATGCACGAAATTTTCCCATAATGACTGGTGACCGAATGTTTCATCGCTTGTTATTGCCCTTGCCCGATAATCGCGGATAAATTCTATTCTTCCATACTTTTTCAATGACAAAGCCATTGAACCATCTTCACCACAGATGATATCCACCCGATACTCCTCTTTTTTACCAAGCTCCGCATCGTATGCGAACACCAATCCTCGCACACTCAATTCGGGACGTTTAAAATGCTGAATCCACAAGAATGTATCACGGCACAATTCATATAATTTCAAACCGAGTTTCCCGTGGCTTGCATTAGGGAAATAACTCCAAAGAGAGGATACCGCGACAACTCCTGGCTTCATTAAAGTTTCCAACATAATTTCATAATATTGGGGAGGATACAGGGTGTCAGTATCTACATCAAAATAATATTTTCCACGGGAATGATGCAATCCGCAACGACGGGCATAGCCACAAGAACGCTGATATTCCGTATAATATGGGATGCCCGATTTCTGATAGATTTCTGCAGTACGGTCAGTAGAATTATTATCCACGCCTATTATTTCCACAGGATAGTTGCATTTTATCTCGCTGATGGCCCACAGACAAGCTTGCAAATGGGTTTCCTCGTTGTAAGCAATAAGTACAATGGAAGCCAAAGGCTTATCACTTTGCAAATCTGCTAACCGCTCGCGAGTTCCGTCAATAACCTCTTGAGGAACTTCACTGAACGGTTTCCCATAGATAGTCAGATATTTATCATACCAGTCTGCCATACCACCCCATTACAAACTACAACACCTTTTTCACTTTTCCCATTATAGTAATAACAGGAAGAAACGTCCATATCGGCAAGCGAGGAATAATCCAAAGCATCAAGTTACTCAACGGTTTGTGTCTGAAACATGAAAGCACATTCCCTGAAATAGGAAAGGCCATATATTCCCGCATCTCTTTTGTTGATATGGCAGGAGTGACTTTCGCCTTGTTCTTCAAAATATGGCAAACCACATAGAAACTATTCATCCCAACCTCATAACACAGATAAGGAAGGTATGGCTTATCCTGCACTCGCTTGCACAATCCTTTCAAATGTTGGAGCACCTGGACATTCTGAAGGACTTCTTCCCTATTAATCACATCACGCTTCTGATAGTTAGACAAGGAACCGGCATGACAATTATAATAATAAGTGACTTCGGAAAGCAACACAGCACGGCTGACCCAAACCGACAACTCGCGCGTAAACGCCATATCCTCCCAATATCTCACAGGAAGAAACCTAATCCCTGTCCTGCGCAAGAACGCCAAATTTATCAAACAGTTGCAAGCCGAAGCCTGAAATATGCCATATTGCTTGAACATATATGTTGCAAACCTGTCTTCGCCCAATAGTTGCATAGAGGGGTATGCAAGCACTTTCGAATTGTTTTCAGAAGAATAATTATCTTTAAACTCAAAAGACCCATAGGCAATCTCTGCCTGAAACCGATGCAACTCATTCCACAGCAACTGTATCGTATTTGGGGCAATCGTATCATCTGCATCCATAAAATACAAATATCCTCCCCGAGCCTCGTCTATTATGCGATTTCGCGCTGCACTCACACCCATATTCCGTTCTTGATAGATAATACGAATATCCTTTCCCCGAGGATGTGAGTTTTTGTATTCTTCTATAATACTTATAGAACCATCTTGTCCACAATCATCCACAATCAGGAATTCAATACTTGGATAAGTCTGCTCCAATACGGAATCCATCGTCTGACAAATAAAGTCCCTCGCCCGATAAACAGGGATGCCTATGGTCACATCATAATTCTTCATGCTCAATCAAACAATTTTCTTCAATTCTTCACAATGCCCTCTACCACGTAATCAGTGCAAAAGTAAGAAAAGTTATACAAATTACAAAATATTCTCCCATAAAATCATTCATATCAAATAAAAATACTACTTTTGCAAGTAAACAATTATATGCCCTACGGCTAATTCGTGATATTTTAATGAAGCACATCTGTTTTCTCATAGATTCCATCTTCTCCATCGGCGGAGTGCAGCGGGTGACGGCTGTGATTGCCAAAGAACTGGCGAAGGACTACCGTGTGTCGGTGGTCACATTTGACCGACCTGAAGACAAAGACGTGACACTGTATGGACTCAACGAGGCGGATATCTCATACCACTTCTTCAAATATCCTAAAGTGGGAGAAATCAAGAATAAACTGTGTAAGGCATATAGCGGGACTTATCTGAAATTGCGTCCAGAGGCACAATGGGCTTCGGATATCTATGCTCATAGTTCTTTCCCCTCTGAATTGCGAAAGGCATTGATACAGGAACTGAGGAAAGGACAGTATGATATCATCATTGGAGTCCATGCACCTTTGGCAGCGAGACTTGCGACAATTAAGGATGAATTGCCGGGAACGAAAGTCATCGGATGGGTCCACAACTCTTTTGAGGCATTGTTCGGAGACACCTCTTTATATATAGGGGCCGACAGAAAACGACACTACGTCTATCAATTCCGAAAATTAGATGATGTTATAGTATTATGCCAACATGATGCAAACACCTATGTTCATTATGACCCACAATTCACGCCATCGGTTATCTACAACCCATTGACATTGACGCCTGGCAAGTCTTCCGACGGTAGTTCTAAGCGATTTCTTGCTATTGGCCGTTTCTCGCATCTTCATAAAGGTTTCGATTTGCTAATAGAGGCATTCCACTTGTTTGCGGAAAATAACGCAGAATGGATATTGGATATCGTGGGAGAAGGACCAGAAGAGGAACTATATCGCAGCCTTATCAGTCGGTATCACTTGGAGGAAAGAGTTTTCATCCATCCGTTTACCCATACCGTACAGGATTATTACTCAAGTGCACAAGTCTATGTACTGAGTTCCCGATGGGAGGGCTTCGGCTTAGTGTTGGTTGAAGCGATGGCGCACGGTTTGCCTGTCGTATCTTCCGATTTGCCGACAAGCAAGGAAATTATGGGCGACTTCGGTCTCTATTTCAAGAATGGGGATATCCACGTATTAGCGGAATGTCTTGAGGAAGCAACGCGCATGGATTGGAAGGCGAAGTCAGAAAAAGCCAAAGAGATTGCCGCTAAGTTCGATGTCGGGCAGATTGCTGCGCAATGGCGACAAATCCTTGAAGCCTGACGATAACCATAGGCATACTCTTCAAGCCTCGTCAATCACCCGCTTCATTTGTATCTTCCATGTCAGATGCTCCACCGTCTTACGGATTTCCTCTGGTTTGAAATGGTGCGTGTCTATGAAATCGACCATTTGCTGAATATCAATGGGAGATTCGTCGGGTATCGCTTTAAGTACGTAAGGTTTATCATCAAAGTCACTATCTTGTTCAGAATAGATGAAAGGAATACCGCGGGTAGCATACTCACGATTCTTCAAGGTCTTGATGAACGTTATTCCGCTGCGATGGCGAGCCAGACTGCCGATGGCAAAACTGCATTGATTGAATACCTTGTCTAATTCTTCCCCGAACAACTGCCCGTGGAATATCACCTTATCCGCTATACCATATTTCTTTATCAGTGTCTGGAATGCCGGCACATCATCATGGTCTTCTATCATATCGTAGGGATGCACTCCACCTACAACGTGAAAGAACACTTTACGCTTTGCTCCCGAGTTTTGGTAATACTCGCCCAGTCCGGCAATCATACGGTCGAAACCATGCCAACGATGCACTTCCGCCACACCTATCACATGAATATCATCTTCACTTACTGGCTGGTAGCGATGGATGGGAATATTGTCGAAATCCACTCCGTTACTAATTCGGATGGTGCGTTGCCCGAATATCCGTTCCGCATCTGAGAAAGTCACGATGGCAGACATTTCTTTGGAGAGACGATTGCGGAACAATTTGTCCATCTGCAATCCCATCCTCACTTTCCACGGGAAAGTTGAGAATTCCTCGTCATAGGGATAAGTTGGAATTTCCGTCACGCACTTAATGCCCAATTTTCGGAGTTTCTTGAAAAAACGAATCAGAAATGGGTTGGCATTCTGAAAGCAACGAGCATAGACAAATTGAATGCCGTTGATCTTACAATAGTCATACACACAGCGGTAATCGATGCGTTGTCGCAAACCTGCCCATGCACCCGTTCCATAATCCTTGATGACCTCCTCGCCGACATACCGACAACGATGCCCCCGCTCATCAAAACCATAGGAGCAAAGATGAACCTCATAGCCATTCTCACGGAGTCCTTTCACCTGATAGTGTATCTTCTTGCTGATGCCACTGACTTCCGAGAAGCCGTGATATACGAGAAACAATATTTTCATTGTGCGCACATTTTATTGCAAAAGTATAAAAAATTGGCATCAATGCCAAATAAATAGGCTTTTTTTCGTATTTTTGCACCAGCCTATTTGGGTAACTGATAAATACGAACCGATGAACAGCGAGCAAATCAGGGAAAAGTTCAAGGGAAGTCCGCGACTGAAGCGGCTCATCGACCTGCTGATTATGAATCAGGTGGAAACCCGCCCGAGGTGGTACATCAGACTGCTGGCACCGCTCTATCAGCACAGGGGCAGAGGTTCAGTCATCCACCGAAACGTGCGGATGGACACCCCGCCTTACCGCAAATTTTCATTGGGTGACCATTCGGTCATCGAGTCCTTCTGCTGTATCAACAATGCAGTGGGTGATGTCGTGATAGGTCATCATACACGCGTAGGACTGCATAACACGGTCATCGGACCTGTGATCATCGGAAACCATGTGAATTTGGCACAAGGTATCACCGTCACGGCACTGAATCATAACTTTTCTGACGCTAATAAAAGGATAGACGAACAAGGCGTGACGACCACTCCCGTTGTCATCGAAGACGATATTTGGATTGGCGCAAACGCCGTCATACTTCCCGGTGTGACCATCGGTAGTCACTCCGTAGTGGCCGCAGGCGCAGTCGTAACGAAAGACGTACCGCCCCACTCTTTGGTGGCAGGCGTACCGGCAAAAATCATCAAACAACTATGAGGATAGGAATCGAGGCACAAAGGATTTTCCGCACAAACAAGCACGGCATGGATTATGTGGTGTTGCAGGAAATCAAGGAATTGCAAAAGTTAGATACCAAAAACGAGTATTATGTGTTCGTGGCACCCGGAGAGGACAGGTGTCTCAGCGACACGCATAACGTACATATCATTGAAATCAGCGGTAATTTCTACCCATACTGGGAGCAAGTGGCACTGCCGAGTGTTGCGAATGAGCTGAATCTCGACCTCCTGCACTGCACAAGCAATACGGCTCCCATCCGTACCCGCATCCCCCTCGTGCTGACGCTACACGACATCATATTCCTTGAGCCGCGCGACAAGAATAATAAGTCGCTATATCAAAACCTCGGATGGTTCTACAGGAGGCTCGTAGTACCACGAATCCTGAAGAAGTGCAGGAAGATTATCACCGTCTCTGAGTTTGAGCGGGATAACATCATCGACAAGCTCGGTATCTCAGAAGAGCGCATAGAGATGATTTACAACGGGTACAACGAGTGGTTCCGCCCCCTTGAAAACACAGGTATCACTTATCGAAAATACATCGAATCCCCAGGCTACTTCTTCTTCCTCGGCAATACCGACCCCAAGAAGAATACGGAGCGCACCCTGATAGCCTACTCCAAATACCTTGAGCGTTCTGACATAAAGCGCAAACTCCTCATGGCCGACCTTGACGGGCAGTACCTCGAAAGCATCATTGCCAACAACGGCATTGAGAATATCCGCGAGCAGATTGTCATACCTGGCTATATCGTGAACAGAGACTTACCTTATATTTATAACAGCGCCTTTGCTTTCCTTTACACCTCTTTGCGCGAGAGTTTTGGCATTCCGCTTTTGGAGGCGATGGCATGCGGTACGCCCGTCATCACATCTAACACATCATCGATGCCTGAAATCGGTGGTCCCGATGCTATTTTAGTGAACCCAGAGAGCAGTGATGAGATTGCAGAGATGATGCTACGATTAGAGACCGACGAAGCATTCTACCGCCATCAGGAGCAGGTAGGCTTGGCTCGGGCGAAATATTTCTCATGGAAGCATACGGCGGAACAACTGCTGGATGTCTATGAGCGGGCGTATAAGAGGGGTTGAACTACCCAAACAAATCCAGCGAATAATCCTTTGCGGCGGGAGCTTCCGGCTCTTCCCCACCCTGCTGCTCATCGTGGAACTGCAACATCAACTGGCGGGCATCATCATTATTGCGGGTGTTCAGCCGATAGCAGCCACGCTGCTCCGCATGCTCAATGAGTGACTGGGGCGACTTGGAATTCTTCAGCAGATACTGCCTGACGTAACTATAAATCTCATTAAGGTCGGGCGTATGAAACAGACTCAGGTTCATATTATAGACATGGCGGGCAAGCAGCCGCGCGCTGATGCCTTTCTCTCCCACGTCGGTAAGCACTTGTAGTATCTGCCTGTCGTAAGTCATTAGATTAAAAAAGGTCGGTAAATCCGTTTTACCGACCTTTTCCTATTGTACGTTAATGGATTCTTAAGC
This sequence comes from Prevotella sp., assembly GCA_022511065.1. Taxonomy (GTDB): domain Bacteria; phylum Bacteroidota; class Bacteroidia; order Bacteroidales; family Bacteroidaceae; genus Prevotella. Next base: position 8,048 of record JAFLSG010000010.1, on the reverse strand, counting down.
CAATGTAACTTTCTCTCCGTCATTGACGAGCTTGCCCTCCTTGAAGAGCCAACCCAGACCGAGAAGCGTCTCCTCCTCAGAAATCTTTGCTGCCTTGGCAATCTCCTTCACGTCGAGTGCCTTGCCTGCTGCTGCCAGCGCCTGATAAACATCTCCTGCCTTGAAACCAATATTCTCTGCATTTACTGCGAGAACGGCCTTTGCTGCTTTCGTACCGCAAGCCTTCTTGGTTGTCGTGCTCTTCTTTGCAGCGGGTGCCTTTACTTCTGCGCCCTTCTTTGCTGCTGCTTTCTTTTCTGCCATAATCTATAAAAATTAAAACACTAATTTGAGCATTCCGCTCTTTTAAAATTTTTCAAGTGCAAAGGTAGTGCTAATTTTTGGGGCAATCTATTGACAGTTAGACATTTTTAGCAAAAAGCACTCTATTCTTGACTCAAGTCAATTCGCAATTGTAATTCTTCCAACTGCTTTGCATCCAATTCACCCGGCGCATCGAGCATCACATCGCGCCCACTGTTATTCTTCGGGAAAGCGATGCAGTCACGGATGCTGTCAAGCCCTGCCATCAGCGACACGAAGCGGTCGAGACCGAAGGCAAGACCTGCGTGAGGAGGTGCGCCGTACTTGAAGGCATTGATGAGGAAACCGAACTGCGCCATCGCGCGCTCGGGAGTGAATCCGAGAATCTGGAACATCTTCTCCTGCAACTTGCCGTCGTGAATACGGAGAGAGCCTCCACCTAACTCCACGCCATTGCAGACGAAGTCGTAGGCCACGGCACGCACTTTTGCCGGATCAGTGTCAAGCAGGGGAATATCATCGGGATTAGGCATCGTGAACGGATGGTGAGTAGCCATCAGGCGCTGCTCTTCGTCACTCCACTCAAAGAGCGGGAAATCAACAATCCACAGGCAGACAAACTTATCCTTGTCGCGCAGACCGAGACGGTCGCCCATCTCCAAACGGAGCGTGCAGAGTTGCACGCGCGTCTTGTTGGCGTTGTCACCACTCAGTATCAGCACGAGGTCACCGTCCTTGGCACCCATCGCTTCCTTCACCTTCTGCCATACCTCCGGCTCATAGAACTTGTCGATGCTCGACTTCACCGTTCCGTCCGTATTGAACTTCACATAGACGAGTCCCTTTGCGCCTACTTGCGGACGCTTCACGAACTCCGTCAGCTGGTCAAGCTGCTTGCGGGTATAGTCTGCACACCCGGGCACGCAGATACCGCCGATATAGTTTGCCTCGTTGAACACGGGGAACGTACCCGTGCCCTTCAACTGCTCCATCAGTTCCACGAACTCCATGCCAAAGCGGAGATCGGGCTTATCAGAGCCGAAGCGCCTCATTGCCTCATGCCATGTCATGCGCTGCAATGCGGGCAACTCAACGCCACGCACCTCCTTGAACAAATGGCGCGCCATATCCTCAAAGAGATTCAGCACATCCTCTTGCTCTACGAAAGACATCTCGCAGTCTATCTGCGTGAACTCCGGCTGACGGTCGGCACGAAGGTCTTCATCGCGGAAGCACTTGGCAATCTGGAAATAGCGGTCGAAACCACTCACCATCAGCAACTGCTTCAGGGTCTGAGGAGATTGCGGGAGCGCATAGAACTGCCCCGGATTCATACGCGAGGGAACCACGAAATCGCGCGCACCCTCCGGCGTAGAACCGATGAGTATCGGTGTTTCCACCTCTATAAAATCCCTTCCATCGAGGAAATTGCGGATGAGGATGGTCATACGGTGACGCAACTCCATATTCTTGCGCACGGCCGCACGACGGAGGTCAAGATAACGATACTTCATGCGCAGCTCGTCACCGCCGTCGGTATTGTCCTCAATTGTGAAGGGCGGCGTGATGCTCTCGCTGAGCACGTTCAGCTCCTTCACCAGTATCTCGATGTCACCCGTGGGCATCTTGTCGTTCTTGCTCTCGCGCTCACTCACCTCTCCTTTCACCTGAATGCAGAACTCGCGCCCGAGCTTGTTGGCACGCTCACAAAGTTCAGCATCGGCAGCATCGTTGAACACCAACTGTGTCACTCCATAGCGGTCGCGCAAATCCACGAAGGTCATACCGCCCATCTTGCGGCTGCGCTGCACCCATCCAGCCAGCGTCACCACGCTCCCTGCATCCGAGAGCCTCAGCTCTCCACAAGTCTTGCTTCTATACATAATAATGTCATTTTTAGTCGTTTGAGGTGCAAAAGTATAAAAAAAGCCAAATATTTCCCCTTTTTTCACAGAATTTTATCATTAATCTGTGTTAATCCTTGTATTCTGTGGCCGAAAGTTCGTATCTTTGCCCCAAATTTCCATTAAACACTACACGAAAATGAAGAAATTGATTGTAATGACAATGCTGCTGATGTGCGGAATCACCTCCGCACTCGCCCAGAAGCCCGCTGAAATCAAGTTCGACGAGCTGACCCACAACTTCGGCACATTCTCCGAGAAGAATCCAGTCGTGACCTGTGTATTCACCTACACCAACGTCGGTGAACAGCCCTTGGTCATCAATCAGGCGGTGGCAAGTTGCGGCTGCACCGTTCCCGAATACACCAAGACGCCCGTCAAGCCAGGCGAGAAGGGTCAAATCAAGATTACCTACAACGGCACCGGCAAATTCCCCGGACATTTCAAGAAGTCCATCACCGTGCGCACCAACGGAGCCGTAGAGATGACCCGCCTCTATATTGAGGGCGATATGACCGAGGCAAAATAAGCCTGGCGGTTGAATTTGACCATTTTATTATAACAGGAGCCGCCCCTGTTTGGGGGGGCTCCTATTGCAACCAGAGTTTCTTATGATTTTCTTATAACATCTTCTATTTGCTTCGTCAGTTCCGGGATGATATTCTTTGCCACATCCCAGACAATCAGGTAGTTCACACCCATGTAGTCATGCACCAACCTGTCTCGCATCCCTGCCATCTGCCTCCAAGAAATGCTCTGCCAAGCATATTTCACATCGGCAGGAATCTTTTTTGTGGCTTCGCCGATGATTGACAGGCTACGTGTCACAGCCCTTTTCAGCGTTTCGTCTATCAAGAACTGCTCAACGACCATATCATCAGCTATCACCGAACGAATGTAAAGACATTCGTCATAGATATGTTGAAGGTATGGGATATACGACTTACACATACACCACCTCATTCATGATAGTTTGACCTATATACGGACTGAGACCTTTGCACGTCACGACATCCACCTTATTCCGCTTGAAGCTGTTTTCCAAGATATGACAAGCAGCGAGGAAATTCACATAAGTCTCATGCCCCGCCCCGAAATCCAATAGAATATCTATATCGCTCCCCTTCGTGTTCTCGTCACGAACGGTAGAACCAAAGAGGCCTAACCGGGTAACCCCGACTTCTTCAAGTTGGTCTTTCAGACTCTGTAAGCGTTTCAAAACATTCTCCCGTTTCATTTGTCATTATGCCTTTACGTTGCAAAAATAATAAATTATCCATTATGCTACAAATTTTTGCCGCTCTTTTTTAGTACCAATTGAGTATTATGGGCATACTGATATGCGCGTTCAAAGAATTTGATGGGCTAGTAGAACTTGACATGAAATGCATTAGAAGCGGTGGATCATCTCTCCTGTAATCGAGAATCAACAAAACCTCATCTGGGTAAAAAACACGCCCAGATGAGGTTAAAGATATAAAGAATAGGGCTTTTCGCAATTCTGCACTTATTGGACTTGTATATTAATTGCACTTCCCAATGCCTTTAACAAAGATTTCGCTTTTTCTTTTCTTTCTTGCTTTTTTACCGTTTTTTCAACTTCACTCTGTGTGCTCGTGTCCGATTTTATATCGGAACCATCCAGTCTGATTGATGCAGAACCATTATCAGCATATTGGTCTAATGCGGCATAGTCCTCTGGACTGATAATCTTGTCAATCTTGGCTCCGAATCGGCATCCCATATATTGAGTTACACTACATTTGCAAACATCAACCGAAGTATATGAAGTCTCCCCTGTAATAGGATTTTGTATTTGTTTGTTTATGCTTATAATAAATTTTGTACCTTCTTTAAGTGCCCATCCAGATAACACACTGATCTTCTCTTTGTTTATAGTTTTAATGTTGCAAGGATGTATCATACGCTCACACAATTGTTTATACATTTCATTCTCGATGTTGTCAATAGAGCTTACTACATCTACAGAACGAATAATTCTGTTTTGTTCTATAGAAACAAGATTTAACTTGAACGAAACTTGCTTCCCATTCATGGAGAAATTGTCAAGATGTAATATGTATTGAGCCCCAATGGCTTTCATTTGTTCCACGACATGACCATCTATAAAGTCTTCGGTTTTTTGCAGTTCTCGTTCTTTCTTTAGTTCCGGCAGAAATTCTTGTTCAATGATTGTAGAACCAGGGTGTTTTGTTAATGCATCGTAGGCGGCATTATTCACGCGAGTTTTAATGAATCCGTCATAAGTGTCAGGGGAATAAGTCAGAGGGAAATAAGCCAAGGTATTTGTCATAGATACGGAGGTTGGTTCACTTTGATCTTTGAAAAGGATGACATCATTCGAAGCCTCAATGGTTTTGTCTGTTTTTATTACAAGATAACCGCTCTCACCAACTGGTTTACTTGTAGATTCAGCTAATTTCGAAAGTACAGACACATCCACAGATCGCTCGTTGGCTTTTAATGATTCTTTTGAGAATTTGAAGGCATAGAATTTGTCAGATTCCAAAACTCGTCCACTTGAACTAACAGATCCTAAATATAGTTTTTTCCCATCAGATTTCATAATGACAAATTGTGCGGGATCGTATTCCAAGATGGATTGATAGAGAAACGTCTGGTAATCTTCTATCATCTTTCGGATCTGTTTTTGCATCCCAAGCATGTCAGTCGCTACTATTGGGTCTGATTTCATGCTAAAATGAAGTCCCTTATTCGTTGTGAGGTCTATTAATCTGCAAGCATAGAACATCTGGACTACATTCTCTTCTTGGTACAGAGTTCTGTCACAAATAAAAATACAGTCCGCGCCTTCTCCCTTGGCATGCACGGCAAAGCCTTCTATGTAATCTTCAAGCTTTTGTTCTTCCAACTGACTTTTAACCTTTGCAGCTAACTCATTGTCCCGATTGACAACTCCCCACCCCGAATTTCCAAATTTTTGCATCGCTAAAGCATACATGGCTCCATCCAATTCTTTTTCCGCTACATCGAGTTGGTCATCAACTTGTCTCTTAAAACTTCCCTTTTCAAATACATAAGTCTTGTGGGTTACGAAAATGGCAACATTGCCACGAAATCTGAGTGAACCGTCAGCATTTGTGGCTGTTTGTGCAAATGATGCTACACACAGTAGCATGGCGTAAATTAGTAACAGATTCTTTTTCATAATGCTTTAATTGTTTTTAATATTGATGTTTTACAATAACCGTTCTCGATTGATTATTCTGGTAATAATTTGCCGCAATTGTCTTGATTGCATTTATTCTTTGTGATGTTAATCTTTCGTTGGATGCAATTCTTTGTGATGTCAATCGCTCGTTAGCGGCAAGCGCAGCTCGGTTATACGCCATTTGTTGATTGTCCATATCCATGCGATGCCTACGCTCTTCATCTTCAACAGCCCATTGATGGTGTTCTCTTTCTTTTTGGTCTAAATACCGCTGACGCTTTTCCTTTGCCGCAGTTAATTCTGCTGCCGTTACAAGTTTCTCCGCTTTTGTCAGAACTTGTCTGTAGGCAGCGTTTTGTGTTTCTGTTGCGTCTTGATATGAAGATAGTACGTCGAGAGACGAACGCGCATCATGGTTTGCCAAGTAACTGTTTGCCAGTATTAATATGCTGTCATTATATGCCTTGACCTTCATATTCAAAATCTCGTCTGCTTTTTCTAATGCTTCTTGATGTATTGATGTCAGGCATGAAGGGATAGACATAAGATGGGCGATAGCCCCTTCATATTCACCTCGGCGACACATAAGCTCCGCTTTTGCGAAAATTGTGTTTTTTTCTGATTCGTAATACTTCAGGATCTTTTCTTTTGCTTCATCAAGCAAAGGTAATATCTTGTTGTATTGTAAATTTCCTATTCCGTTTTTTATGGCAGTAATCTTTTTTGTAGATGAGTCACGGAAAGGGAGAGAAACAGACGAAAAAACGACATTGCGTTCGTTCTGTACTATTTTCAGAAACAACGTGCCTGTAATGACATATACATTCTTCATTCCTCCCTCTGCGACATCTTCGCTGTCAATGGAAATGTCTGGGTATAAATATAAAGGGCTTATGCCATTTGAAGAATAGCCTGCTTGGGCTATCCAATGCGAAACCTTATTGCTTAGATAATCCTTCAATTCCTGTGTTTCTCTGGAAGAAGTTTCTGGCACATGGAATCCAATAACAATTTTTCCTACATCATCCAGTGTCTGTGCATTACACCCCAATGTTGCACATAGCGCTATGACTAAAGCAAATGTCGTTTTCATGTTGTGTTAGTTTATCGTTATATACAATGTATTACCACGTGTACTCCTTGAAATGGAAATGCCCAGTCCCCGGAAAAATCTCATAAATTCTATACTCAATTTACTCAAGGTATAGCTTTTGCCTGTAGTTGTGTCCATAGGAGGAAGTTTGACATCATCAAAAATCATTTTGGTTTTTGTTGCACCTTGTATGTGATAATCACCATTGTAGGCGTGTTCCTCAATCCATAGTTCTATTTCATCTTGTAATTGTAATCCCTGATTGCCAACCTCAGACTCAAAATTGTAATCAGTGGCTTCACTAAGACCAATTTGAACCATCGCCGAGCGTCCGTTTTCTGCCATTGCAGTAAATTTCTCCTGCATAATTTTTAGGAAATCATCTGCACAAGAGGATATGGCTTTCATGCCCAATTTAGCGATGTCGTTTGTATAAAACACACCACTCTCTCCAATTTTGTTTGACAAAGAAGCCCCAGTAGCTGCATCGTAAGAGGTTACAATTATTTTCACTCTACTTTCACTTTTGTCATGACCGACTGCCGCGTTTTGTTGGCAAGTAATCTCTGCTTCGACGTAAATGTCCGCTCCTGACATGTCAATAATCTGTGACTTAATGTCAGCCTGATTGTCGATGTTAAATGTATTTCCACTCTCTATGGCTTTCAGTTTAGCGACAAAATCAATGGTGGAATAACCACGCTCGTCAAATGCCTCTTTAATTTTAGTAAGGACAATACGCTTGTTTTCATCAGCTTCGAGAACAGTTCTGATGTCCTCTCCTTGTTTGGTGTATGGGATTACCATTATCTTGGGCTGAGATACAGACTGTGCCATACAGCCAATAGCGAAAAATACCAAATGTAATAGTGCAACAATTTTTTTCATAATCCTAATTGGGTTTTAATTTTATTCTTTTCCAAGTCTTTTTTTAATTGAATGTAATTCACATCTATAGTGTATAATGTTGATTTCTCCCCTTTCTCGGCTTTCTTGAAATCAGATTTCATAGTTGCCATTCTAATAACATCTGACAATCTGTTATTGAATAAGTTGTCAAAGTATTCGCTGTTTTCATGTAAGGCGATAGTTCCTTGATTAAGAAGCGGTCTGTTGTAAATCGTCCCCTTTATACCATCAAACATAATAATTCTAAGTGCAGCACATTTTGCCTCCATATCTGCAGATTTTCTTTTGTCTGCAAATGTTTTAAGCGTAACTTGTACAGAGGATGGCGATTTTATTTCCGCACTAACAAAACTGTAATTGGCAGTTTGTGCATGAATGCAAATGCTGAATAATGATAATGTGAATGACAAATAAAGATACTTTCGCATAATTGTATTTTTTGTTGATAATTTGAATATTGTTGTTATTCTTCTCCTTGGTGAAACAGTCGCAGCAGCCGCTCGTCCATCTTCCGCCTCGTCTGCTCGTTAGCCTCGTGCCACAGATACTGATAGATGCGGTGGTAGTGGCTGAAGTTGGCAGCCTGTCCCTTTCAGACCTTGGAATAGGTCTGCGGGCTGATGCCCAATTCAGCGCACACTTCGGC
>JAFLSG010000001.1 GCA_022511065.1 Prevotella sp. | reverse complement strand
TTATTATATATATTATAATATATATAATAATATAATAAATCAATAGTGAGATTTTTACACCATCCTTGCATATCGAAAACGACCTTAATGTAACATGTAACATGTAACAATGTAACAAATCGTTCCCCCTCCGCCGCTCAGGGCGAAGAGGGAACTTGTTGATAGTCAGTAGGGGAATCAGAAACTCTGAAGCCAGCCCTTTAGCTCGAAAATCATCTGGTAGTGGAAGGCGAACGACTCGCGGTAGCCCCATCCGTGGCCTCCCGTGGGGTAGATGTGGATGGAGGCAGGCACGTCGTGGCGGTAGAGCTGTTCGTAGTAGTTGAATCCGTTGGCAGCCGGCACCGCCTTGTCGTCGTCGCTCAGGGCGAGGAAGGCGCGGGGCGTGGTGCGGTTCACCTGCAGGTCGTTGCTGTACTCGATTTCCAGTTTCTTCATGTCCTTCTTCGAGTGGTCCGTACCGAGCAGATTGTCGTGCGAGCCTTTGTGGGTGAACGACAAGTCCATCGTGATGACGGGATAGAAGAGTATCTGGAAGTTCGGGGCAGCCTCGCCCTTGGAGTGCGTGGCGATGGTGGAGGCGAGGTGACCTCCGGCAGAGAAGCCCATGATGCCCACGTCGTTGCGGTCGATGTGCCACTCGGTAGCATTGCGGCGCACGGTCTTCAGCGCCTCCTCTGCATCGGAGATGGGCACCTGCGGGTTGCCGTGGGGCATGCGGTATTTCAGTACGATGAGGGCGATGCCCTGACTGTTGAAGAAGGTAGCCCAGTCTGTGCCCTCGTGCTGCATCGCGAGGTGGGAATACCCGCCTCCGGGGCACATCACGACGGCGCGCCCGGTGGCTTTCTTGGCATCGGGCAGAAACACCGTCAGTTCCGCCTTGTCATTGCTGTCGCCGTTGTTATTCGGCGCTCCGTTTGGCCATAGATTCATCACTGTTCCTTTTTGCGCGGTCATCGCTAATGGCAGGAGCATGAGCAACACTGTCACCAGCAGGGGTTTAGCAGTTTTCATTGATTTTTTTGATTTTGTCGGTGCAAAAATAATCATTTTTCAGGAAAAATCCGTAACTTTGCAGTCAAAACTTGAAAACCATAAATAAAATGAATAAGAGAACGCTTCTTTTGATGACGATGCTGGCTGCCGTGCTCACAGGCGCGCAAGCCAAAGTGAGACTTCCCCACCTGATTGGCGACAACATGGTGCTGCAACAACTGACGGATGCCCGCCTCTGGGGATGGGCAAAGCCCGGACAGACGGTGAAGGTGACGGTGTCGTGGAGCAACGAGACAGCCACGGCGAAGGCAGACAAGGACGGCCAATGGCTCGTCAAGGTGAAGACGCCGGCAGCCTCCTACGAGCCGCTTTCCATCACATTCGACGACGGTGAGAAGACCACCATCAACAATGTGCTTGCGGGCGAGGTGTGGGTATGCGGCGGACAGTCGAACATGGAGATGCCCGTGAAGGGTTTCGGTCAGTGCCCCGTGGACAACTTCAACGAGGTGCTGCTTGATGCCGCCAACTACAAGGGCGTGAGGAGCGTGAGGATACCGAGCGTGATGAGCGCCAAGCCGCTGAACGACGCGCAGTGCGAGTGGCGGGTATGCTCTACGAAGACCGTGGGCGACTTCTCTGCTACGGGCTATTTCTTCGCCCGATTGGTGAACCGCACGTTAGGCATCCCCGTGGGACTCATCGAGGCAAATAAGGGAGGTTCGCGCGTGGAGAGCTGGCTGACGAAGGAGAATCTGGAGAAGTACACCGACGACCCTACGGACTCCGTGGAGATTGCGAAGAAATGGTGGCAATGGGACTATCACCGCTCGCTGCTCTGGGGTAACGGCACGTTCAACCCGATACTGAACTACACCGTGAAGGGTATCATCTTCTATCAGGGCTGCTCCAACGTGGGCGACCCGGGCAACCAATACTCCGAGCGCCTGAAATTGTTGGTAGAGCAATGGCGTGAGCAGTTCGATTGCGGCGAGATTCCGTTCTACTTCGTGCAGATTGCGCCCTATGAGAGCGGTGACAAGAACGGCGACTGGAACGCCCGCCTGCAAGAACAGCAATTCCGTGCGGCGCAAATCATCCCGAACAGCGCAGTCATCTGCACCAACGACTTGGTATATCCTTACGAATACACGCAGATTCACCCCGCACAGAAGAAGGGCGTGGGCGAGCGCCTTGCCTTCGCTGCCCTCAACCAGACCTACGGTATGAGTGAACTGCCCTATAAGAGTCCTTCGTTCAAGGATATGACCATCAAGAACGACACGGTGCTGATTCACGTGCAGGACGACTACGGTGCTATCAGCCGCTTCGAGGAGATTGAAGGCTTTGAGGTGGCTGGTGCCGACAAGGTGTTCCATCCCGCAAAGGCACAGCACTTCTGGCAACCGGGTGGCGGCTACTGGAGCGAAGCCATCGCCATCGTAAGCCCCGAGGTGAAGAATCCCGTTGCCGTGCGCTATTGCTTCAAGAACTGGCAATTAGGAAACTTGAAGAATGCGGCAGGGCTGCCACTATTCCCCTTCAGAACTGATGAATGGTAAGAACCTATGCAATCAAAACATCATCCTTTAGAGATATTCCACTATTGCCCCAAATGCGGCAGCAGTCATTTTGAGAACCACGACGAGAAGAGCCGGCGGTGCGCTGATTGCGGATTCACCTACTATCAGAATCCCTGCTCGGCTACGGCAGCCTTCATCCTGAACGACCGGGATGAAATGCTCGTGGTGAGGCGTGGCAAAGAGCCTGCAAAAGGGACGCTTGACCTGCCCGGCGGCTTTGTAGATAACGACGAGACGGGCGAACAGGGTATCATCCGCGAAATCAAGGAGGAGACGGGATTGGAGGTGAAAGACGTGGAGTATCTTTTCTCCATTCCCAACATCTACCTCTATTCGGGCATGGACATCCATACGCTTGATATGTTCTACACCTGCCGCGTGAACGATGACGCGGAGATACAGGCTGCCGACGATGCGGAAGAGTGCCTGTGGCTGCCCCTGCGCGAGATTTATGTGGAGCGTTTTGGACTGCGCTCCGTCAGGCAAGCCGTACACCGCTTCTTGGAGCGCAAGTGTTAAGAAACTTAAAAAATCCCATATATATAAGGTGGGAGAAACTTTTTTGCTTACTTTTGCAGCCCGTAAGAAATAAAAGGCAACAAAAGTATGCAGAAAAATTTAGTGATAGTCGAGTCTCCCGCAAAGGCAAAGACCATCGAGAAGTTCTTGGGTAAGGACTTCAAGGTAATGTCGAGCTATGGTCACATCCGCGACCTGAAGAAAAAGGAAATCAGCATCGACGACGAGACGCTCGAGCCTGAATATGAAATACCCGCAGACAAGATGAAGCTCGTGGCCGACCTCCGCTCGAAGGCAGAGAAGGCAGAGAAGGTGTGGCTGGCTTCCGATGAAGACCGCGAGGGAGAGGCCATCTCGTGGCATCTTTGCGAAGTGCTCGGATTGGATAAGGATAAGACGAACCGTATCGTATTCCACGAAATCACAAAGCCCGCCATCTTGGAGGCTATACAAAACCCGCGCCACCTTGATATGAACCTCGTGAACGCGCAGCAGGCACGGCGCGTGCTCGACCGTGTTGTGGGCTTCAAGCTCTCGCCCGTGTTGTGGCGCAAGGTGAAGCCATCCCTCTCGGCTGGTCGCGTGCAGAGCGTGGCTGTTCGCCTCATTGTGGAACGTGAGCGCGAAATCCAGAAGTTCAAGTCGGAGGCATATTACAGCGTGAGCGCAGTATTTGCCGTGGCTAATCCTGATGGCTCTACCTCCGAGGTAAAGGCATTGCTCGGCAATCGCTTCAAGACCGCCGAAGAGGTGCAGTCCTTCCTTGAAAGCTGCAAGGATGCGACTTTTACGGTGGAGAGCATCTCCAAGAAGCCTTTGAAGCGCACACCCGCCCCGCCCTTCACCACCTCTACCCTGCAACAGGAGGCTGCACGTAAGCTCGGCTTCACCGTCAGCCAGACGATGATGGTGGCACAACACCTCTATGAAAACGGGCGCATCACGTATATGCGTACGGACTCGGTGAACCTCTCCAAACTTTGCCTCGGCGCAAGCAAGGAGGAAATCACCAATCTTTATGGCAGCAACTACAGCAAGCCCCGCCAATACCATACAAACGCGAAGGGCGCACAGGAGGCACACGAGGCCATACGCCCCACCTACATGGACCAAGCGGAGATAGAGGGCACAAGCCAGGAGAAGCGCCTCTATGAACTGATTTGGAAGCGCACCATCGCAAGCCAGATGGCAGACGCGGAGATAGAGAAGACCACCGCCAACATCAGCATCAGCGGTATTGGCGAGCAATTCGTGGCACAGGGTGAGGTCGTCAAGTTCGACGGATTCCTCAAAGTATATCGCGAGTCGTCTGACGATGACGAGCAGCTGGAGGACTTCACGCACGCTCTCCCGGCCCTGAGCGAAGGTCAGCAATTGGTGCGTCAGGAAATCCTCGCCACAGAGCGATTCAGCCAAGGCCCGCAGCGGTACACCGAGGCAAGTCTCGTGCACAAGATGGAGGAGTTAGGTATTGGCAGACCTTCCACGTATGCCCCGACCATCTCCACCATTCAGCAGCGTGAGTATGTGCAGAAGGGCGACAAGAAGGGTGAGGAGCGTACTTACTCCGTCTATTCGCTGAAAGGCAAGCAAGTCACGAAGAAGACGAAGAAGGAGGTGGCTGGCTCGGAAAAGGGCAAGTTGATTCCAACAAATATCGGTACGGTGGTAAATGACTTCCTGATGGAGCACTTCACCGACATCATGGACTATAACTTCACCGCCAAGGTGGAACAGGATTTTGACCGCATTGCCGAAGGCAACGAGAAGTGGTCGGACATGATGCGTACATTCTATAAAGAGTTCGAGCCGGCAGTAGAGAACACGCTCAACAGCCGACAGGAGCGCAAGGCGGGTGAAAGGCTGCTCGGTACTGACCCGAAGAGTGGCAAGCCCGTATTTGTCAAGATTGGCCGCTTTGGACCTGTGGCGCAGATTGGTTCGGCTGAAGACAAGGAAAAGCCATCGTTTGCCCAGCTTCCCAAAGAGCAGAACCTGGAGACCATCACGTTAGAAGAAGCACTGGAGCTCTTTAAGCTGCCCCGCGAGATTGGTGAATACGAGGGTAAGACTGTTACCATCGGCACAGGACGATTTGGTCCATACGTGCTGCACGACGGGAAATACACCTCACTCCCCAAAGGGGCTAACCCGATGGCTTTCACGCTCGCCGAGGCAAAAGACCTTATCGAGGAGAAGCGCAAGCAAGATACGCAGAAGCACCTCAAGACTTTCAGCGAGGATGCAAAGCTGGAAATCCTCAACGGCAGATACGGCCCTTACCTCAACTACGACGGCAAGAACTACCGTCTGCCCCGCAACATGCACGAGAAAGCGGCAGAACTCTCGTATGACGAGTGTATGAAAGTGATTCAGGCAAGTCCCGCGAAGAAGAAATAACATGAAGCGGGTGATTCTCGTAGGCTACATGGGAGCCGGAAAGACCACGGTCGGCAAGGCGTTGGCAAAGGAACTCAGCATTCCTTTCTATGACCTTGACTGGTATATCGAGAGCCGGATGCGCAAGACCGTGGCGCAAATCTTCGCTGAACGCGGCGAGGAGGGATTCCGAAAGATAGAGCACAATATGCTCCATGAGGTGGCTGAGTTCGAGGATGTCATCATCAGTTGCGGAGGCGGCACGCCCTGCTTCTTTGACAACATGGACTATATGAACAGCCAGGCACAGGTGGTCTATCTGAAGGCAAGCCCGGAAGTGCTGTATAACCACCTGATGATGGGCAAGGGTGAGCGCCCGCTGCTAAAAGGGAAATCGCCCGAAGAACTGAAGGTGTTTATCAAGGAGCAGCTGCAAAAGCGCGCGCCGTTCTACGAGAAGGCACAATATACATTTGACGTCAGTCTGATGGATAATTTCGAGAAGGTAAAGATTTCCGTTGAAAGACTGTGCGAACTGCTGAACCTAACTATCCCCAATAACCCTAACACTCCGACAGCCCAATGAAGAAATGGACCATTGAAGATTCCAAAGAGCTCTACAACATCAACGGATGGGGCACTTCCTATTTCGGTATTAACGAGAAAGGTGATGTCTATGTGACACCCTGCAAGGACGGCACACAAATAGACATACGCGAGGTGATGGACGAACTGGCACTTCGCGATGTGACGCCACCCGTATTGCTCCGCTTCCCAGACATTCTCGACAACCGTATCGAGAAGACGTGGAGCTGTTTCAAGAAAGCCGCAAAGGAATACGGATACAAGGCGGAGAACTATGTCATCTATCCCATCAAGGTGAACCAGATGCAGCCCGTGGTAGAGGAGATTATCTCGCACGGCAAGAAGTTCAACCTTGGTCTTGAGGCAGGCTCGAAGCCGGAGCTTCACGCGGTGATTGCCGTACAATGCCAGAGTGATTCGCTCATCATCTGCAATGGCTATAAAGACCAGAGCTATATCGAACTTGCCCTTCTTGCGCAAAAGATGGGTAAGCGCATCTTCATCGTGGTGGAGAAGCTGAACGAACTGGAAATCATTGCCAAGATTGCCAAGAAGCTAAACGTGAAGCCTACGTTAGGCGTTCGCATCAAGTTGGCCTCATCGGGTAGCGGAAAGTGGGAAGAGAGTGGCGGTGATGCCTCGAAATTCGGTCTGACGAGTGCAGAGCTGTTAGAAGCCCTTGAACTGTTAGACAAGAAAGGAATGCGTGACTGCCTGCGGCTGATTCACTTCCATATCGGCAGCCAGATTACCAAGATACGCCGCATTCAGTCTGCATTGCGTGAAGCCTCTCAGTTCTACATTCAGCTCCATAAGATGGGCTACAACGTGGATTTCGTGGACTGTGGAGGAGGACTCGGCGTGGATTACGACGGCACTCGTTCCCCGTCGAGCGAAAGTTCCGTGAACTATTCCATCCAGGAGTACGTAAACGACTGTATCTATACGTTTGTGGAGGCTGCCAACAAGAACGGTCTGCCCCACCCGAACATCATCACTGAGAGCGGTCGCTCTTTGGCTGCTCACCATTCGGTGCTTGTCATCGATGTGCTGGAAACGGCAAGTCTGCCGGAAATGCCGGAGGAGTTTGAGCCTGATGCAGACAGTCATCAGTTGGTGAAAGACCTCTACGAAATATGGGATAATCTCTCCGCCCGTAATGTGCTGGAAGACTGGCACGATGCAGAGCAGATTCGTGAAGAGGTGCTTGATATGTTCAGCCACGGTATTGTAGATTTGAAGACACGCGCCGAGATTGAGGCAATGTATTGGAGTGTCTGCCACGAGATCAATGCACTTGCCAAGAATCTGAAGCACATTCCAGAGGAGTTGATGAACATCGACAAACTGCTTGCTGACAAATATTTCTGTAATTTCTCTTTGTTCCAGAGTCTCCCCGACTCCTGGGCAATCGATCAGCTATTCCCCATTATGCCCATTCAGCGGTTGGGTGAACGCCCCACGCGCAATGCTACCATTCAAGACATTACTTGCGACTCTGACGGTAAGATAGCAAACTTTGTGACCAACCGCCACAACTCGCATTCATTGCCCGTACATCCGCTCCGCAAGAACGAGAACTATTATCTCGGTGTGTTCCTCGTGGGAGCATACCAGGAGATTTTAGGCGATATGCATAATCTGTTTGGTGACACCAACGCCGTACATATCTCCGAAAAAGACGGCACTTATCATATTGACCAGATTATTGACGGAGAAACTGTGGCAGAGGTACTTGACTACGTACAGTATGACCCGAAGAAGCTCGTCCGCCAATTGGAGGTGTGGGTGGCAAAGAGCGTAAAACAGGGAAAGATTAGCCTTGAAGAGGGCAAGGAATTCCTGTCAAACTATCGTTCCGGATTGTACGGCTACACTTATTTGGAGTAATTATTCACCTGACAGGAATACGTATCGGTATGAAGGAAAAGATAACTATCGTGAAAGTGGGCGGAGCCATCGTAGAAGATGAAGTGCAACTTGCCCAATTGCTCAAGGATTTCTGTGCCATTAAAGGCAGAAAGGTCTTGGTACACGGCGGTGGAAGGCGAGCCACACAAGTGGCTGCCGACCTTGGCATTGAATCGAAGATGGTGAACGGAAGGCGCATTACCGATGCCGATATGCTCAGCGTGGTAACGATGGTCTATGGCGGTCTGGTGAACAAGAATCTTGTGGCGAAGCTTCAGGCAAACGGCGTGAATGCACTCGGACTGACCGGGGCAGACATGAACATCATCCGCAGCCATAAACGGCCTATCAAAGACGGCATAGACTTCGGTTTCGTCGGCGATGTGGAACAGGCTGACGGAAAAATGCTCGGGAAACTTATTGAGGAAGGCGTTACGCCCGTAATGGCTCCCCTAACTCACGACGGGATGGGCAATATTCTCAATACCAATGCAGATACCATCGCCAGTGAGACAGCCAAAGCGCTCGCCGAGGCTTATGACGTGACGCTGATTTACAGTTTTGAGAAAAAAGGCGTGCTTCGTAATCCCGATGACGAGGATTCCGTCATTCCTATTATTACGCGTGAAAGCTTTACGCAGTATAAGGAAGACGGCACTATCAGCGGAGGAATGCTCCCCAAGATAGAGAATGCACTTGCCGCGATTGAAGCGGGCGTAGGGAAGGTTATCATCGCCACCGCCATTGACGGCCAGCACGGAACCATCATTCAGTAAAAGCCGGAAAATTTTTCGGCTTTTATTGTAACTTTTTCATTTCTCATTCGTCATTTATTATAGAGAGGATGAAAGAAATCAGTTTCCGGAACGATGTGCTGCCGCTGAAGAATGAACTCTTCCGGCTTGCTCTCCGCATTACTCTCAACCGCGCGGAGGCAGAAGACATTGTGCAGGAAACCATGATAAAGGTTTGGAACAGGCGTGAGAAATGGGAGGAAATCGAATCGATGGAATCCTTTTGCCTGACTATCTGCCGAAACATTGCCATTGACAAGACCCGAAAGGCGGCAAACCAAAACCAAAGTTTGGACGAAGTGGTGGAAACGCCTGACGAGAGCCATTCATCCAATCCTGAGGCGCAAATCATACAGAGCGACAGGGTTCAATCAGTACGCCGCCTCATCAATACCCTCCCGGAAAAGCAACGTACAGCCATGCAGCTGCGCGACTTCGAGGGAAAGAGCTATAAGGAAATCGCAACGATAATGGCTGTCAGCGAGGAGCAGGTGAAGGTGAACATCTTCCGAGCCCGTCAAGCCATCAAGAAAAAAATAACGGAATCAGAGGCTTATGGATTATAAGTACATCGAACAACTATTGGAACGCTACTGGCAATGCGAGACAACATTGCAGGAAGAGGAGATTTTGCGCACATTCTTCAGTCAGAAGGACGTGCCCGCCTCATTGCAGCAGTACCAGGGTTTGTTCGTCTGTGAACAGCAGCAAGACGCGCCGTTAGGCGAGGATTTCGACGCAAGAGTCCTTGAGGCTATCGGTGCGGAAGTAGCCATGGAACACAAGAGCATAACGCCCAAGGCAAAACTCGTAAGAATTGCCGACCGCCTGATGCCGCTTTTCCGTGCTGCTGCCATCGTTGCCATCGTACTCACATTGGGAAACGCAGCCCAGGCCCCGTGGGACAATGGTTGGGATAGCCCGGAAGACACCTATGCTCGTATTCAGCAGATGAAAGATGACTCAGTAAGCGTATCAGATGCCATACGGGCGGAGAACATCAGAGATACCACAAATATCTCAACGGGTACGCCCGTCTATATCGAATGAGAAATATTTCTATGCTTTCTATAATAATCATTCATTAAAACACAAGAAACTGTGAAGTTTCAATTCTCTCAAATTTTTCAACAGTACTAACCGAATGGGCTGTCTCCGAAACACCGGAAACAGCCCATTTATCTTATACCGCATATCCCTTACTTCCACAGCCTGACATTCAACTGGAACAATGACGGCAGGAAAATGCAAAGAGAAAAACCTACCGCCATCAGCACCGCCCGCTCATTGCCGCCAAACAAGTCTGCCAACTTCAAAGACGGATTGGGATAGAGATTATACAGCACATACGCCACCGTGTTATTGACCCAATGATAGACCACGCCCGGCACAATGCTGTCAGTGCGGTAGTACATCCACCCTAACAGCAAGCCAATCAAGAAGGCATGTGGAGCCTGCGCAGGATTGAAATGAACTACGGCAAAGATTACCGCACTGATAACAATACCTACCCACGGACGGGTATCCCATCGCAGCAACGCTCGGAGAATTGCCCCGCGAAACACCAACTCTTCCGCCAAAGGAGCCAATAACCCCACGGCTAAATAACCCATGCGCTCTTTCATAATCAAGTCAAGTCCTTCTTCCGCCCAATTCGGAAGCTCGGGCATTTGCTCCTGCAACCAGGCAGACGGAACTATCGCACCCAATGCCGCCAATACACACCAGAATAATACTGTCCACGGGCGCGTACGAACCCAATGACGGGACACTTCCGCCCATTTCATGCACAAAAACACGGCAAGGGTCGCCACGCTGAACACTACCATCGTGACTATCATCGCCGTAGCACTCGTTGCAGCCTCCTTGCCCGCAAAAACCGCCCACAATCCTTGCACCAATCCGCCCGCCACCAACTGAATGGCAGCAAACACAACCGTATAAATCAATGCTTTCTTCATATATTTCAAACTATACTGATTATCATAAAAAGATGCCATCTTATGCTGCTAACAATGCCACTTATTTCCTTAACAATGCCACTTCAGCAGCCTCCTTGTCTTTCCGCAATTGAACCGTCAGAGCCTCGGGAGATTCAAATCTCCGTTCTTCCCGCAAGCGACTGACGAATGTTACTGTCAATTGCTTACCGTACAAATCCCCTTCAAAATCAAAGATGTTCACTTCTAAGGTCTGCCGAGTACCGTCAAACGTGGGGCGCGCCCCGATGTTCATCATCGCCGGTCTTTCCTTGTCTTCCCCTTCCAATGCAGCCCATACGGCATATACGCCGGAAGCAGGAATCAGCTTGTCGGGGCAATTCAATTGCAGATTGGCAGTAGGGAATCCCAGTTCATGCCCGATATGATACCCTTGCACCACTTTTCCCGCCACTTGATAGTTCCACGTCAAGTATTCAGGCATCAACTCCACCCTGCCCTGCGACAGTAACTCACGAATGGCAGACGAACTGATGGCTCTGTCGCCATTGTCCATCATCTCCGCCTCTCCCCGCAGCACTTGCATTCCCATCTCCTTGCCGTAACGCACATAATCATTGAAACCCTCTGTGCGCCGATGACCAAAGCGATTGTCATACCCTGTAAGCAACACCTTCACATTCAACCTGTCACGCAGCACCTGCCGCATGAATGCCTCGGCAGACAAAGCTGCCAACTCACGGGAAAAGGGAAACACGACAAGATAGTCCACACCTGTATGCGCAAGCAAACGCTGCTTTTCCTCGAAGGTGGTCAGCAGTTGCGGGCGAAAATTCGGGTCAAGCACCTGGCGAGGCAGGCGGTCAAAAGTAATCACGACAGACGATAGTCTTACTTTCCGAGCCTCAGAAATTACTTGTCGGATAAGCATCTGATGCCCTCGGTGAACACCGTCGAACACCCCTATGGTTGCCACACACGATGGCAGTTCCTGCATTTCCCGATCCAAGTAAATCACTTTCATAAGCGTGCAAAGTTACGCAAATTTGGTTATTTTCGCAAAAAAATTTGGATATTTAATGGATTTCCTGTATCTTTGCAACCCAAATCCCGGACTTGTAGCTCAGTTGGTTAGAGCAACAGACTCATAATCTGGAGGTCCCAGGTTCAAGCCCTGGCTGGTCCACTCCTTTAAGGCATACCGGTTTTTATGAAAGCAAGATATTGGATAAAAAGCGTTGTTGCTACCGCATTCTACCTTTTGGCAACTAATTGTTCTCACGAACTTGATCTCCAGCAAATCAAACAAGAAGAATTCAGTGAAAACTTCAAGGCGCTCATCATGGGAGGCAAGACCATTGACCCGCTGCATGACTGGAGTACAGTGGCGACCACACCCGTGACCGTCAGCGTCGATTTCGCCAACGATGCTGAATACACGGTGTATATCTACATGACTCCTCCCCTCATTGATGCCGAGGCTACCTATATTGGTATGGCAAAGCTCAAGTCGGGAGAGCAAAAGACCATCAACATTGCCAAGCCTTCCAATGTCGGTCTGCTTTATGCCGCCTGCTATGATGAAGACAACCATGCTATGTGCAAACCTTTCGTGGCAAAGGTTTCCGGTACGGAAGTTTCGTTTACCGGGCGCATACCTTCAGAGACAGTAACGCCCAATAATACATCCTCACAAGCCCGAACCCGCTCTAATACCACAGGAAACAATTGGAGTGTGCCAACTCAAGAAATGCCCGATTTAACCAAATACACCACGGGCAATCTGATTGAGATGACGGAGGATTACAACGAGCCGGGACATACTGATGGCTCTGAGGCACATCTGAAAATCAGCTCTGATTATATTGGTCGTATCTCCTGTCTGTCGGATTATACCAACCAATCGGTGTATGTGAATGGAACCTGGACTATTTCCTTTGACCAACGGGTCATAAACGGCAATGTCATTGTTGTTGGGAATGGAGGTAAAATCGTTATACCCGAAGGATTTAAGTTATCCACCAATTCTATTAATGAAACAGGTGAGGGAGGAATGATTTATATTCTGCCTGGTGGAGAAATTACTGGTAATGGAACATTGGAGATCGGAAATTTGCCCAATACGTTTAGCTATAACCAAGGTTATATTACTTGCCAAGAAATATATCTAACAGGGGGCACCCTTTACAATTATGGGACATTAGGACGAAATTATGACGAACCAACATTTTTGACAGGAAATGCTGACAATAATGGTAATTCTGGACTGCTGATTAATTTCGGCACAGCAGTATTAACCCAAGCGGGCGGTAATTCTTTTTCTCTTTATAATGCAGCCGCATTAACCGTTAGAGATGAATTGCTTCTCAGTAGCAGTTCAAGAATGGATGATGCCAGCTATATAGGATGTAATACGCTGACCCTCAAAGGAAATGGCGATGATGTGCTCTATATGGGCAATGCTGCCCACATGAACTGCATGGGTAACCTCTACGTAGACAATTTCGGTGTGTGGGGGCCTTCTGGCAGTGGCTATAAATCGAATGCTATTTTCAGGGTCAATAATTGCACCTATTGCCAAACAACCGATGGTGTGGCCGCCACATATTTACTTGACCACGTGGAATTGATTCTGCCAACAAACTTTCCCTCTATTTTTGATAAAGGGGCCATAAGGGAATGGGACAGCGATATAAAGGCATACGGTATAGGCAATCTTACTCCAACTTATCAAGGATATTGGAATATCTATATGCTTTATCACTGGCTGAATGCTTATGAAGGCGCGCTTATCAATGTAGATAACTACCAATGGAATCGTGACGACAAAAATACTTTTGCATGGAATGGTCCCTCCTCTCCTGGCGCACAAGGTATTGATGACAACAAACGCACTTGTATTTATGCCCATACTGCTTCCTATACAGAAGAAAGAGTAGGATTCTACAAAAGTAGCGATAACGTCCCCGCTACAAACTACACCTATTTTGCCTTTGAAATATTCGATGATAATAAGGACTTTGACTACAATGATGTGGTTATCCGCCTTAGCACCCCTGTAGATAATGGAGATAGCACTTTCACTTCCACTGCCCAAATCGTAGCAGTTGGTACAGGGCTTTCCACAACCGTTTTACTCAATGAAATTGATTTTGGAAAGGAAATCCATGTGGCATTAGGTACTGCTTCTACTGCAAACACCAGCACCATGAACCGCAATTTCCGCAACTTAGACGAAATCACCTTTAATAGTGCAGAGGAAATAGATTTGTCAAATCTTCCCTTTACGCTTAGAATTATCAACGACAACGATGTAGAGAACCAATTATCAGGTACTGCCCGATATGTTAATGGTATTCCGTCATATCTCGTCATCAGTGGTGATGCTTTAGGGAAATGGCAGTGGCCTATTGAAGGATGGAATATCGGACTCGCCTATCCGCTTTTCAACGCATGGGCATCTGATGAACATTCTAACACCGATTGGTATTTCAGTGGGAATGCTGGAAACAACAAGACTATATCGTGGTGAGATTCTTCTTAAAACTTTGACTTAATCAATAAGGGTTGAACACACGAGTGGACGAGGGGTAGAAATACCAATCGGTGCATTGTGTGTGGTCGGCAGCCCATTCACCGAACGACTTCCCTTTTTGCATATAAGCTCCAAACAGGATAGGATCACCCGTTTCAATATCTTCCATAATAAAACCAATATTCTGCCCCGCCAACGGGTGACAGAACTTTCCTGTGGGAACTTTCAATGCCCACGGTAGATTCTTGATTTCCGTAGCACTATATTCATATAATGTCTGCGCAAAGCGATATTCATTCATGTGAACCTCAAATCTTCCACCATTATACTCCTTAATAATAAAGGGATCAAGCGTGTCAAGCGTGAACTCATTCAGCCGAGAGCCATCTACAAATGTCACTACGTATGTTATCGTACGGGGCACCAACTTCACATTGTCAGAGCCCGGGTTATTGCTCACATTATATTTCTTTCGCTGAATCTGCCCATAGTTTTCCGTCAGCACATCGCCTGTTGCCCAATGCGCATCGCAGAACAAGTTGATGACAGCCTCATTATTCAGACCTTTCAGTAACACATCCCTCTTAGTCTGCACACCAAGAAGTTGCTTGGGAACATTCTTATTGAACGAGTCATCATTCACCGTTGTGATACTTTCTATATCCCCAAACTCATAACCAATCAATCGCACACAGGCTGCAATCTGATTATCAGCACCAACAGCAGCCAACTGCACGTTTATCTGCAATTCTCGCTCGCCAGTCCTCACTTGCGAGATATGCAATACTACGTCATTATAGTCATAGTCACCTGGCTCCGGGAACTCTTCCTCATAACAATAGCTGTAAGTCTGCAATGGCGGCGTATAGGCAATGCGCTCACTCACAAAGACTGGCGCAGAGAAATCCACTCGAGAATCTTCGGGACTAAATGCCGTCACCGTATAAGCTCCATTTTCATCCACCAATGCCGCATAGAGCATCGTACAAAGCGTTGGGTATGAAAGCGTCAAGGTCACATTCCCCCCATCGGCAATATCCGTCTGCCCTACCACCACAGCATCACCACTCTCACGAGGATTCTCCGTCAGGACCTGTAGCAATTTTGCACCTACCGGCATATTGGCACTGAAATTCACGGTCGAGTGACTTGCCAACTCCCACGTATGGGTCTCATCTATCGAATGAACAGGCGACACCTGTTTGATGATGGTATCAACAATCGCTGGGTCAAAATAATCTTTCACGCAGGAAACCTGGGTAAGCGAGAGATTGGTCGCAATAACAATCCCTGCCGCCATCGCTATACATTTTTTATTGAAACGCTTCATATCTCAATCACTAATTTTGCGGCAAAATTACAAAATTCATCCCATATAAAAAGGAGAAATATTTATGTTTTAGAGATTTTAACGCAGATTTTGATACGAGTTTGTGAAATTTATCGTATTTTTGCAGCCGAGTATATTCATTTTTTGATTTAGTTACGTAACAATTTATAGTATTTAGTGCAATGAAAAAGTATTTGATGAGCGGAGCATTGGCTCTGATTGCTGGGCTTTTCGTCACCAGTTGTCACGACGATGATGTCTATGTGAATTCAGATGTCATAGACCAGAAAGTGCAAAATTTCCGAAAAGCATTCAAAGAATCTTTTGGTTCGATTAATCCTAACCAGACGTGGGGATTCAAACAAAGCGCTGCAAGTGCTACGCCGAGTGTTGCCACAAATGGTCAAACTCGTAATGCTTACATGAATGCAAACATGTATAACCAAGATTGGGATTGCGTTGATAACGTTGATTTGACTGCTGCAGAATTGGCAGAACTTATTAGCTTGTTTTCAAAGGGTGTTCCGACATACAATACAGTAATTTTACCTTTCGAAAATTATTGGGTTCAACAAGTGTACAAAGGAACAGATACCTATACTCCAACTGATATAAATGGTAACTCTGTTAATGGAACATCTATAACAGGCTCTAATCAGATGGACAAACTTATTGCTCACAACCAACAAACCGAGTATAAACAAGTTTGGGAAGAATGGAATAATTGGTCTGGTTCGTGGGAATATGTTACTACAGAATACGAGCACGTTAACAATTTCAACAATGGTAATAATACCAACAATCCTGGACAATGTGGATGTGGCATCACACATATTGGGACAACTTTAATGACAGACATGTCAACAGAAGGAATTACTGCAAATAATCAGTTTGGTTTTCATGAGTCTTATGGCACAAGTCATAATTACAATAACTATATTATCATCCAATACAAAGGTGAATGGTATGTAGGTTTTGATTATGAAATGCACAAGAATGAAGCCCAGAATGCCAATGAGGCTAAAGATGTTGAGCGCGATTGGAACTTTACCGACTGGATTGTAAAAATTACTCCTGCATATCACAAGGGAACAACTCCAGACACACCAAATTACCCAGAGACTCCTAACAATCCAAATAATCCTAGCAATCCCGGCCATGAGGACAATACACACACATTCGTTGATGGAGACACTGAAATAACCATAGACTCTACGTTCTTCTATAGACGCACATGCGAGGAAGTGGGACGTATTTTCTGCGAAGACCTTGGTGTTAATTATAGCAGTCGCAAAGATTTTGATTACAATGATGCAGTATTTGATGTCTCTATCATGACGAGGACAGAACATTGTAAAGTCACAACAACAACCACAACCGCAACAATCGAGTATGAAAGCGTATTTGTCGATTCTACATATAATGAAGTGACAAATGTATATGACTACAACTACGAAGACATTCCAATAGACACGACATTTGTC
This sequence comes from Prevotella sp., assembly GCA_022511065.1. Taxonomy (GTDB): domain Bacteria; phylum Bacteroidota; class Bacteroidia; order Bacteroidales; family Bacteroidaceae; genus Prevotella. Next base: position 152,714 of record JAFLSG010000001.1, on the reverse strand, counting down.
ACAGAAACTGATACTGTTACAGTAGATATAGAAGGTCCTCGCTATTTTGCAAAGATTTACTTGTATGCTGCTGGCGGCACCATACCCCTTACTGTTGCAGGAGTAGAAGTGCATGAAGCTTTTGGGGTTGGTCATACGACAATGGTAAATACACGAGACGAACATACTGACGACCATTATACTGTTAATGGAGCCAACACGGTAACTCGTAATCCAGTAATATTGGAGAATCCGAATGGAATAGCAGAATCAGAAGGCGGTGAAGGCAAAGAGTGGTTTGAATTTGGTAGAGATATAGAATATTATAGTGATGGGATGCCGAATGCCAATGATGTGCCTGTGGTCGTATATTTTAGTGATGTTAACGTCGTGAAGGAGCTTGAGTCTATTAAGGGTGATGCTCCTCAAAAAATTAAAGTTGGACTTAATACGCTGTGGGCAAGTGAGCGTTGCTATTTTGGCGATGCCTATCCTAAATTTACAGACAATGTCAAGGATGGTGGTGATGATTGGCAAAACTATGGAGACCCTGATTATCTGTACAATGAGACGGCATCGATATCCACAGAAGCAGAAGGAACTACGGAAACAACCATTTCAAAGTCTGGGTCTGTAACTGAGCATGTATTATACAACAACCCGAGTGGTTATGATATTTCAAGGGGACTTTACTTTACCGACAGGAATCTGCTTACTGTAAAGTTGGATATCCAGGTAGGGGACAAACTACGTTTCTATGCAACGAAGCTTGAAGGTGTTAAACCTGATGAATGGTGTATTTTCTTGGCAGATGGCAATTCTAACCGCTTACATGCAGATCAGACCTCGCTGAACAACCATGACTATGCTGAAGTGACCTTGACGGCGGACCTCGTCAGCAAGTTAAGGAACAACACCAACAACAACGCTATGGTCATTTCTGGTTATGGTTTGGCCTTAACAAAAGTAACACTCATTAAGAAATAGGGGTAACAAAGACTTTTATTGCACAAAAGAAGGGGATGTACCGATGCCGGTAATCCCCTTCCTTATGTAAATATAGATAATGTGACGGAGTGACGGAAGAAATACAGACTTTTCTATATATATGTATTAATCTCCTACTTTAATACATTCTTATACGAAAGTTGGTTTTCTTCCGTCACTCCGTCACATTCAAAGAGAAAGGAGGCTGGAAACAGAATGAAAGAAGCCTCCAAACGAGGCGAAAAGAGGCTCCAAACGCATCGTTTGCAGCGTGCAAACGAAAAGTATAACATTTCTTGTTGAAGTTGCAAAATAAGCCCCGCAATCATAAATTTTGTTAATCCTTCTGCAAATACATTGGTTATCACCATGATTATTTGTATCTTTGCAACTGTTTCGAAACAAATAATGCATTAAAGTTTTAGTTTTTGAGTATGAAAAAGTATTTGATGGCAGGAGTGTCTGCACTTGCACTTTGCAGCACATTGATGAGCTGTTCGCACGATGATATCACGACGTACAGCGGAAAAATTAATGTTATTGAGAATTACCAACAAGCATTTCTCACGCGTTTTGGTCAGCCTGCTCCTAATCAGGATTGGGGATTCGGTAGTGATTCTACAAGAGCAACGCGTGCGGTATTTACCGAAACTTGGTCTGGTGTACATGCTGATTGTAAATTTGATGAAAGCGTGTTTGAGATGGACAAGCCTTCAACCGCTGTTGATCTCACAAAAGGTAGTTTTACGGATGCGGAGAAGAGCGACACAGCATTCTATATTCCGTCTACACATAATGGTGATTTCAACTTCAATTATGCATTTAACATTCCTGCTGGCGCTAAGATTTATAACCAAGGTACTGTAACTTCGCTAAATGGTATTAATTACAATGGCGTGGTTACATTCTATAATACAGGAACACTAACTTTTACTGGAGCCAACGGTGGCCGTCATACTGTTATCAATGCAAACGCATTAACAGTAACAGATTATGCTAACATTGGTGATTTGTATAACAAAGGGACTCTTGTGTTAGAACGTGGACATAATCCGAATTGGCCAAACGAAGGCGGTTCTGCTGACATTCCTAATGATATGCACATCTATAGCAATAGTGAGGCAACGATTGAAATGCCCGATGGTGGTGACTTGAAAGCTATCTGTGATATTCACGGTACGCTTACTGTCGGAGAAGGCAAGTACCTCAAGATTCAGAATAGCACAAAGAAGTATATTTGTGGTATTATTTCTGATAACACAGTAGAGAATACTGATGGCCCATTAGAGACTTCTTACGTGAAGGCGGATGTATTCAAGTTTGATGGCAATCCCATCTATTTGCTTCCTGGCGGACACGTAGATGTCACTACGCTTCAAGTGCCTAACAGCAATTGTCACTTCTATGGTGCGAAAAATTCTACTGGTCTTGTTGAAGCAACGAACTATGAGTTTGGCAATAAGAATGACTTTACTCATACCTTTAGCAGCAATATCTATTTCAAGGCTAAGGGTGGTTATGTAAAGGTTGACAATTGCTATGCTATGGGGCAGTCTCACTACTTTAATACAGTAGCAGATTATTTGGCAGACACCACACATGCTGACGAATTCAACCTTGCTGCAAGTCGCATAAATGCTGGTAACGCTTCTGGGGCTGCTCTATGCGGCGATGCGTGGACGACTGGTGAATCCACAACGCCTGAGCCAGACAAAGACCCGTCCGCCGTTCGGATTATTGCGGAAGATTTAACTGTTTCTGCTGGAGTTGAAGAATTCGACTTCAATGATGTTGTGTTTGACGTTGAATGGCTGAATGAGGCCGGTACAGAAGCCAAAATCACTCTTTTAGCTGCTGGTGGCACTCTTCCGTTAAGAGTTGCAGGTCATGAAGTTCATGCTGAATTTGGACTCAGCAATACAAACCAGATGATTAATACTGGTAATCGTATGGCCATTGAATTACCGACTGTCAGCTTTAACGTCACAGATGAGAAGTTTGCCAAAAAAGCCTACAACATTCCCGTGGAAGTGTATAAAGGAGGGCAATGGGTTGAATTATTCGCAGAACAAGGAAGAGCTCCCAGTAAGATTGCTGTCTCTAAGAGTTTCCAATGGTGTGAGGAGCGAGAACCTATTGAAGCAAAATATCCTCGTTTCTTAGAATGGGTAAGTAACCCAGCAGTTAAGTGGTATTAATTTTACATCAAATACTTAAATAAACTAAATTGAGAAGAGCGCCTGCGTGAGCATCCGCTCTTTTTTTGTGCTTTGTTTTGCGGTTCGCCATTTTTGCCGTAACTTTGCAGTCCGTATGGTACTTAACTACATCTGGGTGGCGTTTTTCATCATTGCTTTTGTGATGGCGGTGGTGAAACTTGTGCTGTGGGGAGACCTTGAGGTTTTCCCTGCCATGATGGATGCTACGTTCAGTTCGTCAAAGACGGCATTTGAGATTTCACTCGGACTGACGGGTGTGCTGTCGCTCTGGCTCGGTATCATGAAGATTGGTGAGAAGGGGGGCGTGGTAAACTTGTTGGCGAAGGCGCTCAGTCCTGTGTTCGTCAAGTTGTTTCCCGATATTCCTAAGGGACATCCCGTGACGGGCAGCATCTTTATGAACATCGCCGCCAATATGCTGAACTTGGATAATGCCGCCACGCCACTCGGTCTGAAGGCGATGGAACAGTTACAGGAGCTGAACCCGAAGAAAGACACGGCGACCAACCCGATGATTATGTTCCTCGTGCTGAACACAAGCGGACTGACATTGATACCCGTATCCATCATGGTGTATCGGGCGCAACTTGGGGCGGCACAACCTACGGATATATTCATCCCACTATTGTTGGCGACATTCTTCTCCACCCTTGCGGGTATTATCGTTACCAGTCTCTATCAGCGCATCAACTTGCTGAACCGCACGATGCTCTTGACATTAGGCGGTGCGGCACTCGTTGTGGCCTCAATCATCTGGGGCTTCGGGCAGATGGATTCACTGCTGATGGACAAGGTGAGCACCTCTACCGCAAATATCCTGCTGATGACTATCATCATCGCCTTCATCCTCGCGGGATTGCGAAAGAAGGTCAATGTCTATGAGACATTCATCGAGGGGGCGAAGGAGGGATTCTCTACTGCGGTACGCATCATTCCCTACTTGGTGGCAATCCTTGTGGGCATCGGGGTGTTCCGTGCCTCGGGTGCGATGGACCTGCTGATAGACGGCATCAAGTGGGTGGTGACTTCCTGTGGTGGAAACACCGACTTTGTGGGGGCACTCCCCACGGCACTGATGAAACCGCTGTCGGGCAGCGGGGCAAGGGGCATGATGGTAGATGCGATGACAACCTACGGCGCTGACTCATTCGTCGGCAGACTGAGTTGCATCTTCCAAGGCTCCACAGACACAACCTTTTATATCCTCGCCGTCTATTTCGGCAGCGTGGGCATCAGGAATACCCGCCACGCCGTGACCTGCGGACTGATTGCAGACTTGGCGGGCGTGGTGGCGGCTATCGCTATCTGTTATTTGTTCTTTAATTAGAAAATCATGGCAAATCTGAAGGCATTGGCAAAGGACACGGCGATATACGGACTGTCAAGCATTGTTGGCAGATTCCTGAACTATCTGCTTGTGCCGCTCTATACGGCGAAACTCTCGGCTGCCTCTGGGGGCTACGGCATCATCACCAACATGTATGCCGTGGTTGCACTGATGCTGGTGCTGCTGACCTTCGGCATGGAGACCACCTTCTTCCGCTTCGCCAACAAGGAGGGGGAGAATCCTGCGCGCGTCTATTCCACCACACTTATTAGTGTCGGTTTCGTAGGATTGCTGTTTGTTGCGCTAACATTGCTGTTTATTTCGCCAATCAGCCTGGTTATGGGTTACGCCGAGCATCCTTCCTACGTATGGGTGATGGCTATCACCGTAGCCATCGATGCCTTCCTCTGCATCCCCTTCGCCTACCTGCGCCAACAGAAGAAAGCCATCAAGTTTGCTGCGCTGAAACTGCTGAACATCGCAATGAGTATCTGCCTCAATGTGGTTTACTTTGCGATGATGGACGGCAACGATGTGGGCTACGCCTTCTATATCAACCTCTTCTGCTCCTCGATGCTCGCCCTTTGCATGCTCAAGGAACTGACGGGTTTCCGCTATGTGCTCGACACCGCCCTGTTGCGCCGGATGCTCTCTTATAGTTGGCCTATCCTCGTGCTCGGCATCGCAGGCATCCTGAACCAGACTGCCGACAAGATTCTCTTCCCCTATATATATAAAGGTGCGAACATGAATGAGCAACTGGGCATCTACGGCGCTTGTTCGAAGATTGCCATGATTATGGCGATGATTACCCAAGCATTCCGCTATGCCTACGAGCCGTTTGTCTTTGGCAACGCAAAGGAGCGCGACTCCAAGGAGATGTATGCAAAGGCTATGCGCTATTTCATCATCTTCACGCTACTCGCCTTCCTCGCCGTGATGGCTTACCTTAATATATTGCGCTACATCATCGGGCAAGACTACTGGACTGGGCTTCGCGTGGTGCCTATCGTGATGGCTGCCGAGATGATGATGGGCATCTACTTCAACCTCTCGTTCTGGTACAAACTGATTGACAAGACCATCTGGGGAGCCATATTCTCCGGCATCGGTTGTGCGGTGCTGATAGCCGTCAATGTCATCTTCGTGCCGAAATACGGCTATATGGCTTGTGCGTGGGGCGGATTTGCCGGCTACGGCACGGCGATGCTCGTGTCTTATTTCGTGGGACAGCGGTATTACAAGATTGACTATCCGCTCAAGGACATTGCCGTCTATACCCTCCTTGCCATCGGTCTGCTTGCCACCATCCATTATGGTGAGCGCCTCGGGTTCGGCTTTATAGGCAATCTTGCCTTCAACACGCTGTGCCTCTGCATCTTCGCTGGTTATATGATAAAGAAAGAATATACTAACATCAAAAACAACGTGAAATGAAAAAAACTTTGATTACTTTGGTTTCCCTGATTGCCTTCCTTCCGATGAAGGCCGACGAGGGAATGTGGACACTCTACAACCTGCCGAATGCGGTCCACGAAATGATGAAGCAGGAGAACTATGAACTGCCTTACGGCGCACTCTACGAGGGCGAGGATGCGGTGAAGAACTGCGTGGTGAACTTCGGCGGATTCTGCTCTGGCGTGGTGGTTTCCCCTGACGGACTCGTGTTTACCAACCACCATTGCGGCTTTGAGGCTATCCGCAGTCACTCTACCGTGGAGCACGATTACATGCTCAACGGCTTCGTAGCCAATAGCTATGAAGAGGAACTGCCCAACAAGAACTTGTTCGTGAGCTTCATGGTGGAGCAGAAAGACATCACCGACTACCTCAACAGTCTCGGTTTCCAGCAGTTGGCAGAAAGCAAGCGCGGTGCATTCGTGGATTCGCTCGAGAATGTGATGCAGAAGGAGACCCGACAGCAAGACTCCACGCTCCGCGTGGAAATCAAGCCTTTCTATGAGGGCAACGCCTACTACCTGACCACCTACCGCGACTACCGCGATGTGCGCCTCGTGTTCGCCCTGCCCAAGTCGATGGGTAAGTTCGGTGGTGAGACCGACAACTGGATGTGGCCCCGCCAGACTTGCGACTTCTCCGTTTTCCGCATCTACGTGGATCCGAAGACCGGCGCACCCGCGAAGTATTCCAAGGACAACGTGCCTTATCACCCGAAGAAGTGGGCACCCGTGTCCCTGCAAGGCTACGTGCCCGGCTCATTCTCCATGACCATCGGCTATCCCGGCAGCACCAGCCGCTACCTCTCTTCCTATGGTATCTTGGAGCGTCGCGACGCACTGAACAAGCCCCGCTACCAGACCCGCGAGATTAAGCAGGAAATTATGCTCCGCCACATGCGTGCCTCCGAGGCCGTGCGCATCAAGTATGACTCGAAGTACGCTTCCAGTTCAAACTATTGGAAGAACTCCATCGGCATGAACAAGTGTATCGATTCCATCGGACTGATTCAGCAGAAGGCGGTATTCGAGCAGAAGATTCGCCAGTGGCAGGACTCTACGGGCTACCTCAAGGGCCAACTTGACTTCAATGTCTTGGAGCGCCTTTATCAGAAGCGGTTCAATGCTACGCGTGCCCTGACCTATTACAGGGAGGTGTTCGGCAACGACGAACTGACCCGCCGTGCATCACGCGCAAACAGCGGCATACCCCTCCGCGGTCCGAAGAACAAGCCCAAGAAGCAGTATATCGAGTTCAAGGACAACAGCGACACATGGGACGAGGCTACCGACCGCGAGATTCTTGCCGCCCTGCTGCAATACTACCGCGAGCAAGTGGAGAGCCAGTATCAGCCTGACTTCTATAGCGTGATAGACAAGGACTTCGGCGGCGACTATACCAAATACGTCAGCCACCTCTATGAGAAATCAAAGTTGATGGACAGCGATAAGCGCATCTATGTAAACAAGAAAGGCTACCGCCTCGACCCGGGCGTGACCTACGGCACGAGTCTGCTCGCAGTCTTCGCTGACATCCGCAACGACCTGATGGCTACCCGCGACTCCATCGACATCCTTGAGCGCCACCTCTGCGCTGCCAAACTGCGCATGGAGGAGGATATGCCCAACTACAGCGATGCCAACTTCACCATGCGCCTTTCATACGGTCAGGTGGGTGAGTATCTGTTGGATGGCAAGCCCTCTGGCTACTACACGCCTGCTGAGAGCATCGTGGAGAAGATGAACAAGGCTGACAAGATTATTGACTACGAGACAGAGCCAATCATGAAAGAACTGCTCTCCGTGAAGGATTTCGGCAAATATGCCGACAAGGAGACGGGCAAGCTGCATCTTTGCTTCCTTTCCAATAATGACATCACGGGCGGTAACTCCGGTTCACCGATGTTCAACGGCAAGGGCGAGCTGATTGGCTTGGCATTCGATGGCAACTGGGATTCACTCTCAGGCGATATCTTCTTCGATTCCCAACTCGCCCGTTGTATCGGCGTAGATATCCGCTACGTACTCTATATGATGGAAAGCTGGGGCAAGGCTGATCGCCTGCTCAAGGAGATTAACGCGCAATAAGCAGAAGTGACGGGAAGAAAAGATAATTGACTATCTTTTCTTCCTCGGCTTCCGCATCGCCCATCCCTCATTTCTCTGCGGTTGCTGTTGCTGCTGTGGCTTCTTGCCACCACCATGCGCCGCATCATTACAACGCACCTGTCGGTTGTGGTAATAGGTTCCGTCGAGCGCCCGCATCACTTTGCGCGCGTCTTCCGACGGAACTTCTATATAGCAGAATGTGCTGAGCAGGTCGATATGACCTACTGCCTGTCTGCCACGCAGGTGCTTGTTGAGGAACTGCATAATCTCACCCGGATAGAAGCCGTCGTTCTTGCCGAGGTTGATGAATAGGCGCTTGTAGCCCTTCTGTGCCTTGTTTTGTTGCTTCTGCCGGTCGGTCTGCGGCTTCTGCCGCTTCTCTTTTTTGTCGAGCACCTTCTCGATTTCCGGCGCATCCGCATAGTAGGCAAGGAACTTTCCGAACTCCAACGACACGATTTTCTTGATGATGTCCTCCTTGTCAATATATTCGAAGTAGCGGTTGATGTCCTTGATGAACGGAGCAATCTGCTCTTCCTCCACGTCGGTCTTTACGATTTGGTCCATCACCTTGTAGAGCTGCTTCTTGCAGATTTCCTCTGCCGACGGGATTTCCTCCCTGACGAACTGCTTGCCAATCTCCTTTTCAATGTTGCGAATCTTCTGCTTCTCACGGCTATGCACGATGGAGATGCTCGTGCCCTTCTTGCCTGCACGACCCGTGCGACCGCTGCGGTGCGTGTAGTTCTCTATATCATCGGGCAGTCCGAAGTTGATGACGTGTGTCAAATCCTCCACATCCAAACCACGTGCAGCCACGTCCGTTGCCACGAGCAACTGCGTCAGGTGATTGCGGAACTTCTGCATCGTCAGGTCACGCTGCGGCTGACTGAGGTCGCCGTGCAGCGACTCGGCGTTATATCCGTCCCTGATGAGCTTGTCGGCAACCTCCTGTGTCTCCACCTTCGTGCGGCAGAAGATGATGGCAAAGATGCGGGGATAGAAGTCCACGATGCGCTTCAGCGCCAGATACTTGTCCTTCGCGTTTACCATATAGTAGATGTGGTTCACGTTCTCCGCGCCCTCGTTGCGGCTGCCCACCACGATTTCCTTGTAGTCGTGCAGGTAGCCCTTGGCGATGCGCTCTATCTCGCGGCTCATCGTGGCAGAGAAGAGCAGCGTGTTCCTGTCCTCTGGCACACGCTCGAAGATGGTGTTGATGCTTTCCGAGAATCCCATGTTCAGCATCTCGTCGGCCTCATCGAGCACCACGTTGCGCACTGCATCAAGCTTTGCCACCTTGCGGTTCATCAGGTCGATAAGCCGCCCGGGAGTTGCCACCACTATCTGCACACCCTTCTTGAGTGCCCTTATCTGCGGCTCTATCGACGCACCGCCATAGACAGCCTCCACGTGGACACCGTCCATATATTTGGCAAAGTCCCTGATGTCATCGGTTATCTGCAGACACAGTTCTCGCGTGGGACTCAGCACCAGCGCCTGTGTCTCCCGCCTTGATGTGTCAATCCGCTGCAACAGCGGAATACCGAAAGCCGCCGTCTTGCCCGTACCCGTCTGGGCCAAGGCTATCACGTCGTTGCGGTTGCCCAATAGATAAGGTATCACTTCCTCCTGCACCGGCATGGGGCGCACAAATCCTAACTCCTCGATGGCGCGGCGAATCCGCTCGCTGACGCCTAATTCTTCAAATGTCTTCATAACCGGGTGCAAAGTTACGAGTTTGTTCGGTTATTCCCAAATAAAGCCTGCTATTTTGTGTGTAATGCTTTCCCTTCTTGCGAAGGAGTACCCTCCACAAATCATTCCGATGCTTTCCACGACTCAAAGGAATAGTCCCTATGGGGGTAAAGGAATGCTTCCTTCGACTCGTAGGAAGCATTCCTTTGACTCATAGAAAGCATCGGAACAACTCATAGAAGGCATTTCTTTGTCTGATTCGGAAATGTAAGAGTTTCGGTAAGGCATTTGGGGCTAAAAGAAACGCCCTAACGCTATGATTTTCATTTAGTTATAGATATTAATGATTTCGCAGCTCTTTTTATCTGATCGCCAGTTTGTTGCAAGGGATTTTTATCGGAACTTTTAGCCCTATGAATAAAAAACGACACAAGAGAAAAATGTCCCCTGTGCCGTACAATGTAGTGTAAAAGATTGTTTATTTCTTTTCCCAAACAGTGTTGTAGGTTTTTGTATTATCTACCCATTTCCCATAATAATCTTCCCAATGGTATGAATAAGTAAGTGTATTACCATCTAAAGTAAATGTTCCTATCAAGAAATCATCTGGTCCGCTTTCTCCCAAATCAATTCTAAGTTTGTCTCCATCAACTGCCCATTTTACATAACCCCGTTTCTCGTCAGGATCTTCTTCTTGGTATTCTGCTGTACCATCTTCCTTAAATGTTATTTGGGAGAAACCTCTATCAACATCTTCACGATCTTCGGCATCGTCACTATGCAATATCCATGTTTCACTTTTCAAGACCCATGTTCCTACCAAAGAGGGCGCCTCGTCATCTTTCGGGTTTGATGGCGTTGAGGGTTCTGCTGGCGTGTCTGGCACGTCCTCATCAAACAGTCCACAGGACTGCACACTGAATGAAATGCTCAAGAGCATCATAAGCATCGCACTTGCTTCCAAAAATCTTTTCTTCATGCTTTTTGCAAATTAGTTAGCCTATCACATCCCAAATTCGGCTGTTCTTAATAAAACGTGAAAGACGTGGGAGTTCTCACTTCTCGCCTATCCCGTTATCGGGCTCTCACATTGCCTTGCCAAGGATAAGCAACTCGAGTTAGCCCACGCCGTGATATATTGTATTAATACAATACACCCAACATGGACGCTCCGTTGCGCATCTTCTTGGCATTGAACTTGTGAGATTCGATAACAGAAGATAACGTTTCGTAAACGTCCTTTTCCTAAAATGTCTGACCCTTCGCCCCTGACAGGGCTAACCGAGTCGGGGACAAAAGTACAAAGAAAATCTGAAATACAAACTTGTTTCAACGAAAATCACCCCTTTTTGCTAATAAATTTAAAAAGGGGGAAGGTAAAGGGAGTGAATTTCGGAATGGTTTTGTATCTTTGTACTCGTATTCAACAAAAAGAGACAAATATATGGGTAAACTGATGATATTTCTCTGCTTCATCCTTTCTGTGTTCCCCGCCGACGCTACGGAGAACCGCCGCCATATCCATGTGGTGCGCCGGAACAGCAAGAAGTCTCACAGAGGCAACACCGTTGCCAAGATATGGATTGAAGAAAACGGACAGAAAAAGATAGACATTGCCTGGTCGGAATTGACTGCCGACGAGGAAGCCCTAATCATTGAAACCATCGACAAGCACTGGGACAAACTGAACCAGCTCATTGATGATGTGTTTGCCGGAAAGAAGATACAAATAAAGAAAATAAAATAATAGGAGGACTCCAAAATATGTGCAAATTCAAAGACACCAACTTAGGTATCAAGAAACTTGACTTTAACGTGAAACGTGGAGCCATGGCTGCCTACTTGACTGATGGGCGCGAGGTTATCGTTCCGGTCTCCATGTTTCCAGACATCAAGCGCCTCAGCCGCAAACAGCGCGAGGAGTGGATGATTATGGATGACCAGTATTTCTCATTCGAGGCTCTTAGTCACATTTATTCCGTCAAGGACTTGCTGAGAGTCTAAGATGCCACCTTATGACACGCAGACTGATATCTTTGCTTTTCAGCATTGCCGCCCTGCTGCCGGCACGTGCCGACGGGGACTTGTGGGAGAGATTCCAGAACCCTTCCAATGAAGCCCGCACGAAGGTATGGTGGTTTCACGGCGAGACGGAAACCACCGAGGCGGGCATTGATGCCGACCTTGAAGCCTTCAAGGAGAAGGGTATCGGTGGCGTGGTGTTCTACGACCAAGTGCATGGTGATGCTTCGGGGGCATTCCCTGCCATGTCGCCCGAATGGTGGCGGATGCTGAAATACGCCGCAACCAAGGCAAAGCAACTCGGTCTTACCTTTGAGGTGGCGGCAAGCAACGGCTATGTGACGGGCGGACCGTGGATAACGCCTGAACTCGGGATGCGCAAAACGGTCGTAGTAGATACGGTAATCAGCATCGCCAAGCGGCAGGAGGTGCGCATAGCATTGCCTTATCCCGATGCAGGTTTCCACCAGATTGCGACGCTGCTCTTCCCCGACAGCGAGGCATTTCGGGAAATCCGTATGGAGACAGAGAAGCATACTTTGAAGGATAATGAACCGCTGACCCTCACCCACGATGCGGGGCGCATCGTCGAAGTGGGGGCTATCAGCTATCTCACCAATCCCCGCGGCAAAGGCTCGACGGGTTCGATGAACATCCCGGGAAAGCCACAGGAGCGGTACTTCGGAGCGAAATACATAGACCTCCCGCCCATCGGCGACCTTGAATACAGCCTTGACGGAAAGACATGGAAACTGGCTGCGCCATTGACGGCTGTGGAGAGCGTCATCGGCCATAAGAGCAAGGAGCGCACAATCTGTTTCCCGACCGTGCGCGGACGATGGTTCCGCATACGGCTGCACGACTGGGTAGATGCAGAGGGGCAGTTTAATACGCTGCAGATTGAAGACATACGCCTCGCCACGCGCGACCTCATAGACAACTGGCAAGTAAAGGCGGGACTGCGTACCGAAGTCACCTATCCCCACCCCGAGGGTGGCAATCGTGGAGCCATCGCGCCCGAGGACATACGCGATGTGACGGGCATGGTGAATGCCAACGGCACGCTGACGCTTACCTTGGAGCCGGGCACATGGCACATCCTACGTATCGGCCACATCCCTACCGGGGGACGCACGAAGCATGGGCGCAAGAATCTCTTGGGACTTGAGGCCAATGTGCTTTCCGAAGAGGCGGTGACCGTGCATTACAACCACTACTTCAAACCCATCTGCGACACGCTCGCTGCCATTGGTTGCAAGCCACAAGGCATGTGCATGGACAGTCATGAGGCGGGCATACAAAACTGGACGGAGGGATTTGAGAAGCGCTTCCATAGGTTGCGCGGCTATGAACTCACCCCGTGGCTGCCGGCATTGGCGGGCTATATCGTGGCTGACCGCACACAAACCGAACAGGTGTTGCTCGACTTCCGCAAGTCCATTGCCGAGACCATCGCCGAGGCTTACTATGGCACATTAGCCAAGCTCTGCAAGGCGGACGGCGTGGACTTCACCTCACAGGCGATGCTTAACATCGACAATGACAACATCCGTTCCCGTGGACGCGCGCCCAAACCGCAGGGCGAGTTCTGGGCTTACCAGACCAATGGCAACTACGATTGTCTCGACGCAGCATCGGCGGCACATCTCTATGGGCGGAGCATCGCATCGGGCGAAGCCTTTACGGACACACCCTATACGGTGACATGGGACGAACTGCTCCGCATTGCCAACCTCGCCTACTGCCGTGGCATCAATGAGTTCGCCGTGTGCGCCTCTACTTATCAGCCGTGGCTCGACCGCAAGTATGACGATTCGGCAAGTGCCCATCCCTATGTGTTCCACCGCTTGCACCCCGAATGGGATTTCGTCGGGGCATTCTGGGAGTATCAGGCTCGCTGCGCACAACTACTGCGCGAGGGCGTGCCCGTGGTGGATATGTGTGTCTATCTCGGTGAGGACGTGCCGTTAAAGACCTTTGCCTACAAGTTGCCCGTGATGCCCGAGGGCTACAACTTCGATGTTTGCAACAACGATGCGCTGCTCAACCGCTTCACCGCCCGCAATGGCCAGCTTGCCGTGGAGGGGGGAATGGAGTATGGGGCATTGGTTGTGCAAGACCGCACGTATCTCTCCCTGGAGGCATTGCAGAAGATAGAGGCATTGGCGTGCGACGGCGTGCCTGTCATCCGATGCGACCAAGGGGAAAGCGTGGCTGAAGGATTGGCGAAGGCTGGCATCCGTCCCGACCTTGCCATAACGAGCGCCAATGAACCTGATGACCGCATCTGTTTCTTCCATCGCCGCACACCTGATGCAGACATCTACTTCGTCTATAACCACAGTCCGCACGCTTACGATGCGCCGGCAACGCTCCGCACAGCCCATACGCATGCCGAGGCATGGAATCCTCGCACCGCAACACGTGAGCCTATGCCGATGAGTGCTGACAAACAGCTACGGCTTCGGTTGCAGCCTTATCAAAGTCTGTTCATTGTGGTCGATTAGTTCACCCCTGTCATCTCAATCTTCTTAACAGCCTCCCCAGCAGTACAATCAGCCTCCTTAGGGAAATAAACAGGCATCTTATGCTGCATAGGCAGGATGCGCAGTTCCAATTCGGTGCAGCCCTCGGGCAAGCGCCAAAGCCCGAACAGGAAATCACGGCCGTAGTTGAAGTGGTCTGCCACAAGTTTGCCATTGGCATAGAGGCGTGCGCAGTCGCCCCGATAACTGATGTGCAGCAATTGCTTTCCCTCCCGCATCGCCTGTTCGTCAAGGGATAGCCGATAAATGGCAGCCTGTTCAAAGTCCTCATCAGAGGGAGCCTCCGCCACCTTTGCAGGACCAATCTTGATGCCGCGAGGTGCACCTGCCTCTTTCGTCTTCGCATACGCTACTGCCCGAGTTGGTGTATCCTCCATATCCGGCGCATCCAAGAACAGCCTTTCCGCCTCTGCCTTCGTGAGCAGATACAGGTTGCCATACACGGGCGTTGCGACTCCCTTGGGCTTCAGGTTCTTCAATGTCTTGCCGTTCTGCAATGCTATCGTGGTGGGAATGCCCTCTATCTGCATCAGATAGACTGTGCCGTCGCGCCTTGCCACAGGCTGTGCCGTCGCATAACGGATGCCATCGATATTGACGGGGAAGATGGCCATACAGCCAGAGGGGATGGTCAGTCTGGGAAACTTCACGCCACACGCCTCAAGCACCACGCCCTTTTTCGGCGAGAGATTCTGCAACCGCTCGTAGTTGTTGATAAAGATGAAACCGCTCTCACCATTGGAGCGCACCGCCCATCGGAGCCCTGTGTCCTCCCCTTTCGCTAAATCCTGCGGAGCGGGGAACGAGGCTTCCATCGGAGCAAGCATCTCGCCATAGTCGTGCATCAGCAGATGCAGCGGGCGGAGCATATAATATTGTGGATATGTCTGACCGAACTCGCCCAACGGTGCTTGGAAGTCGTAGTTCTTCACGGGCAGGTCGTTGTTGGCCGTTCCTCTTGTTCGCTGTGTCTCGTTCAGCGTGGTCAGCCCTTTGGGGTTCGTGCCGCCGTGGTACATATAATAGCCCAACAGGTTGCTGCCCGAGCCCAACTTAACCAATGCCATTGAATAGCTGTCTTCGGGATAGATGTAAGGACGGCGGTGATAAGCGGTAATCATACCTCCGCCCAACTCGCAGGTGAAGTAAGGATAGTCGCCGTCGCCCTTGGTCAGATGCTCTTTTTGCTCTCCGAGCAGGTCGGTACCGATAGCCGTCGAGGAGCGGAAACCTTTGAAATTGAATGCCTTGTAGTAGTTGCCCGCCGTCTCTTCGAGACTCTTGTCCCAGAAGCCATCGGCATAATCGCCATAGAGAGGAAGCATTTCCCCAAAGGGAACAGGCTTTGACAACTCCGGCCAACCCGTGCGTGTATAGAAAGGCAGGTCGAAGCCCGTGCGGAGAGCAATGTCTTTCAATGCCATCAGGTAGTCGCCGCTCCCCCCGTATTCGTTATCAAACTGACAGGCCATCACCGGTCCGCCATCTTTCCATTGTAGTCCAATGACCTGCGAATATATCTGGCGGTACAGTCTTGCGACACACGCAAGGAATATCGGGTCTTGCGAGCGCAACTTGCAACCCTTGTCAAACACCCAGTCGGGCAATCCTCCGTTGCGTGCCTCACCGTGACAGAAAGGCCCGATGCGCAAGACAACTGGCAATCCCTGCTCTTTACAAAGCAGCAGGAAGCGATGCAAATCGCGCTGACCGTCCCATCGGAAGATACCCTCTTGCTCCTCAATGTGATTCCAGAACACGTAAGTCGCCACGATGGTCACTCCGCCGTCCTTCATCTTCTTGAGTTCTTCTCCCCACTCGTCGGCAGGAATGCGCGAATAATGCACCTCGCCCATCACGGGAATCACGCGCCTGCCGTCCATCATCAGCCCGTGCCTGTCCCAAGTTATCTCTGGCACTTGCGCCTCTCCCGCACAAGGTGCGAGCGACATCACCAATGCCATACAGCCTAAAATCCAAGTTTTCATCTTACAACTCTTTAGATACTTTCCCACGCAAAGTTACGAAAAACTTTCGTATCATCAAGAGAATATGAAAGGGATTTGCGATTTTGTTTCCTAAATCGCAATTTCCCGCTTATCTGCAAGTATAGTCTTTGCGGATGCTAAGTATAGTGTTTACGCCTCCTAAACACTATACTTAGGATGTATAAACACTATAGTAACGCTTTTTAACTCTTTAGGGGTCGAATTTGTTCGGTGTTTTATTCAGATTCCACCTGCTCCAAGATACGCTTGATGGCAAACAATTGATAGAGCGGAATGTTGATGATATTCCCATCAATGCGGAACGGGCGCAGGCTTGTACGGATGGCATAGTCCTTTTGATACAAGTCCATAAACACTTTCAGACTTTTGGCTTTCACGCTCAAGCCCGCTTTCGCCTCAACAGGATAGATGTGCGGATGGTGCTGAATCATAAAATCCACCTCTGCTGTAGCACCAGAAGTCCAATAGTGATTGGCGTGCAGTTCAGGATACACAGACAATTCCTGTAACACGAACTGCTCTGTAAGTGCCCCTTTGAACTCCTCAAATATACGTGAGCCTTCCAAGATGACCTTCGCATCGACCCCACTATGCAGGCGTAGCAGACCGACATCGTGCAGGTAAATCTTGAAAGTATGCAAGTCCTCATAGGCTTTTAAGGGCAGGTCTGGCTTCGTCACTTTATACACTCTCTTGATGATGCCCGTGTCTGACAGCCACATCAGCGCATCCTCATATTCGCGCGCCCTCGCCCCTTCACGAACAAGACCAAACACGAATTTCTTATTCTCCTTTGCTAATTGGTTGGGAATACTCTGCCACACATACCTGATTTTCGCAACAATATTGGAAGGCGCGTGCTTTGAAAAGTCTGAGACATAAGCGTTCAGCAACTGCTCTTGAATCTTTTCCACAGCAAAATAATCCTCACTCTCCACCCATTGCTCAACTGCCGCAGGCATTCCGCCAATCACAAAATAGTTTTTGAGATGAGCCAGCAATCGGTCGTTTACAGCCACCGTGTCATGACCTCCTTGTATGATATGCTCCACGACGGGCTGCTCACCTTGGGCAAGAAGGAACTCTTGAAAGGATAGTGGATGCAGCGTTAAGAAATCAACCTTACCGACAGGAAACGATGTTCCGCTATGCAAGGCTATGCCCAACAAAGAGCCGGCACAGCAAATGGCATATTCCGGGGCTTCTTCGGCAAAGTATTTCAGCGATGTAAGGGCGCGGGGCACTTCCTGTACTTCATCAAATATCACGAGCGTCTTTTGCGGTTCTATCTTCTTGCCAGAAAGCAGAGACAACTGGGTTACGATGCGTTGCGGGGTGAGGTCGCCGTCGAAAACACCATTGACTGGAGAGGAACGCTCAAAATTGACATAGCAAACTTCCTCGAAGCACAATCTGCCAAACTCTTTGAGCAACCATGTCTTACCCACTTGACGCGCTCCTTGCAAAATCAAAGGTTTACGCCCTGGCTTCTTCTTCCATTGTTTCAAGTCTTCTAACAGCAGTCTTTCCATCAACTTACCATATTTTTGTGCAAAGATATGAAAAAGTTTTGTATCATCAAGATAATGAGCAAGATATTTGATATTTTAAAGAATAAAATCACATTTTCCTAAAGAATAATTAGTAAAACTCACACATTTTTCTAAGGAAAAAGTAGCTAACCTATCACATTTTTCTAAGGAATGACTGAAAGAGCCTGCACATCACCGAGCTTTTTAGTATTGTTGCAATAAAGCATAAAAAAGACTAAATGACGGCAATTAAACACCTTAACGTAACATATAGAAAACAACGTGATACATTTTGCCTTGCGTGTTTCGGGTTTTCTTGCTACTTTTGCAGATGAAACGAAACAGATACCAGTCATTAAAACAATAGAAGCAATGAAGAAACTGATTTTTCAACTGTTCTGCCTCGTAGCCGTAACGGCGGTGAACGCGCAGAATCCTTACCTGCCCCTGTGGGAGCATCTGCCCGATGGCGAGCCCCGCGTGTTTGAAGACCCAGACAATCCCGGCAAGTACCGTGCCTACATCATCGGGTCGCACGACATCACTTATTCCGCTTACTGCGGTAGTGATATTCGTATGTGGTCTGCCCCCGTGGAGGATCTGAGCCAATGGCGTGATGAAGGTCCTATCTTCTCGTGGTTCGTTGATGGTCAATGGGACACGATGTTCGCCCCCGACCTCGTAGAGGTGAAAGACCGCACGACGGGTAAGAAGACTTATTACCTCTATCCCCACTCCCGTGGATGGGGACGCGTGGCGATGGTCTGCAAGGGTGATCGACCCAACGGACCCTTCACACCCATCAACTTGACGGAAGACGGACGGCGCTGTCTGCCTGGTTCGCTCATCGATTTTGACCCGTCTGTGTTCATCGAGAACATCACCGACAAGAAAGATCCTGACTACGACAAGGGCTTCCGCGCCTACGTATTCTATGGCTTCCAACACTCCACGGCGTGCGAACTTGACCAGAACACGATGTACTCTATGCGCCCTGGCACGGAACTGCACGACTATTTCATCCCCGCAAGTGAGCGCTATGGCGTGGTGCGCGACCCCGAAGGCACGCAGTATCCCGCCCTCTACAAAGGGCAGAATCCCGGCGACTTCAACTTCTTCGAGGCATCGTCCATCCGTCAGGTGGGTAACAAATACGTAATGGTGTTCTCGGGTTACAGCGGTCCTGACTATGGACTCGGCTCCACCAACTCCGCCCTGCGCTATGCTTTCGGTGATTCTCCACTTGGCCCGTGGCGGTCTGGTGGCGTGTTAGTTGATTCGCGCGGTGTAGTACCCAACGAGGATGGTACGCAACTCATCACGACCAACGCCGCGCACAACACGCACGGTTCACTGCAAGAGATTAACGGACAATGGTACGTATTCTATCACCGTCCGCCACGCGGCTTCGGCAATGCGCGTCAGGCAATGGTGGCTCCCGTGAAGATTACATGGGACAAGAAGAAGGTTGCCGACGGCGGAATGGTCAGAATTACAGGCTATGACCCCTACACAAAAGATAATGAGTGGACTGCCAAGGCATCAGATGGTACTTGCTATACGGGTGCAGAAGTGACGAGCGAGGGTTTCCAGATCTTCGGTCTGCCGCCTTATCACTACTATTCTGCCGGCTATGCCTGCTATATGACGGACAACAACTGGATGCAGGACAATCACGATGTGTGGAACAACAGCATGGATCTGGCAGGCATTACGAACCGCGGCATCGTGGGTTTCAAGTATTTCGGATTCGGCGGCTTGGAGAAAGACACAAAGGGTGTCAAGGCATTCGAGGGCGCACGCAAAGGCGACGGCACGACACTGAACGTGAATCTGACCCCCGGCGGTCACGGTGCGTTCAAGATTCACGTGATGCTCGACGGCCCATACGCCAACGCAACATGGGCAGGGCGTGAGATTGGCGTGATTGAAGTGCCCGCCGATGCGCCTCGCACGGCAACCACCTATCAGGTAAACGTACCCGAAGTGGAGGGACTGACGGGCAAGCACGCCATCTATCTCGTGGCAGAGGGTGCTGACATTGAGCAGCCGAAGAACGACCGTCCACGCTGGGGCGGTATGCGAATGGAGCCGCAGCGCCCCGAAGGACTCTTTGATTTGCACGGCCTCGGCTTCTCCAAGACGGGCACTTCTTGCGAGCCTGCCACCGTGCCTGTGGTCACCCTCACCGCCGACGGCAAGAAACTCAACATCCCCGCAACCCCGATTCGCTGCACGAATGCCAACGGACTGACCGATGCCATCCGCTATCAGGTATATGCACCCCTCAAGGAAGGCTCTGTCATCAAGGCGACTGCCTCCGACCCGGAAGTGAAGATTACCGTCAGTTCCATCGTGGAGAACCGCGCAACGGTGAAGTGTATCTACAAGGGATTGGAAAAGATTTACCTTATCAACTGATATGAAAATCTGTATATTCTGCGCTGCCAATCAGCAGATTGACCCTGATTTCTTCACGCTGACGAAGGAGATAGGGGCGTGGGCGGCGCAAAACGAGCACACCATCGTATATGGCGGTGCGAATAGCGGACTCATGGAGTGTGTCGCCAAAGCCACGAAAGAGGCGGGTGGCCACACCGTGGGCGTAGTGCCGAGACTTGTGGAGGAAGACAGACGCACCAGTAAATACATCGATGTGGAGATTCCCTGCGAGAACCTCAACGACCGTAAGCAACTGATGGAGCAGCAGAGTGACGTGTTCATCGCTCTGCCTGGCGGCATCGGTACGCTCGACGAAATATTCACGATTGCGGCATCAGCATCCATCGGTTACCACGGGAAGTCCGTCATCCTCTACAATATGAAGGGCTTTTGGGACAGCCTCATCGCGATGCTCGACGACCTGCACGGCAAGGGTGTGACAAGAAAAAATTGGCGAACCTACATTAAGGTCGCCAATTCATTGGAAGAAGTCGAGCAGTTGGTTACATCATTGTAACATCCGCAGCGGCTTCATCATCGGCATTGGCGGCGGCCTTCTCGGCTTCCGCCAATTCTTGTTTCTTCTGCACGGCAAACGCAGCATCCACGCTGTTATTGATGCTCCGGCAGACATTGGCGGAGAATTGCAGTGCCTCGCCCACCACATTGTCCCATTGCTCTTCTGTCAGTCCGGCATCCATCACCTCACGTGTCACGCCATATTTCATCAAACCATAGATGAAACCCGCATTGAAATTATCACCTGCGCCGATGGTGCTGACCGTCTCACCGCCGATGATGGGGTACTGTTTGGCAAAGCCGCCCTCTGCCCGCACCTCCACAGGATTGCCTCCGCAGGTGCAGATGAACTTCTTCGTGTAGAAGGAAATCTCCGACCGATACACCGCATCGGCATCCTTCTTACCATACATCACCTCGAAATCCTCATCCGAGCCTCTCACGATGTCGGCAAGTTCAAAGTTCTCCAAGATGTTTGGGCGCACCTTCATCATCTCGTGGCGATGCGAAGCCCGGTAGTTTACATCGTAGTAGAGAATGGCTCCGTGGTCGTGGGCATATTCGAGGAAGCCCTGCACCTGTTGCCGCACTACGGGATTGATGGAGAAGAAAGAACCGAAAAGCACCACATCGCCAGGATTTATCTCAGGGTAAGAGAACGCGATGCGGTCGTGCGGATGATCCTTATAAAACAGATAGTCCGCATCGTTGTGCTCGTCGAGGAACGCCAACGATAGCGGAGACTTCGACTCGGGGAACACGTTCACGCCCGAAGCATCCACGCCGTTCTCCTCCAAATACCTGATAACATTACGCCCCACCCGGTCATCGCCTGTCTCTCCGAGGAAGGAAACCGGCACGCCAGCCTTCCCCAACGAGATGACGGCATTGTAGGCGGAACCACCCGGTACGGCCTGCACAGGCTGTTCGTCTCTGAAAATGATGTCGAGCACCGTCTCTCCGATGCCTATTACTTTACGTGTATTCATATAGAATGATTGGTTATGGATTCAGTTTCTGGTAGTATCGAAGCGGTTCAAGGTCTTCCGCCATATCGGGATGAGCAATGCGGATGAAGTCATTCAACAGCCAGTCGGGGCGGAACGGCGACTGCTCATAGAACAGCGTGGCACGCACATTACAGCCATAGACCTCGCCCGAGCGGTAGGCACGGAACTGAGAATAGCCCTTCTCCTCCATCAGCAGTTGGCTGAGCGTCATAGGTTCAGCGCCGTCATAGCGATAGAGCCACACCTCCGCCTCGCCCGCTTTGTCAAGCACAGCCTCGAAAGGCAGCGACACACTCCCGCTGTGTTCATCATCTGCGTATGGGTATTGCGCCCCTGCATCCTTTATCATCTGACCGATGGTGCTGCGCCCACCCGGCACATACCAGACAGAACCGACCTTCTTATCGACAACCACGGAGCGGCCCTTGCCTGCCTCTTGTGCCTTCTTGCACAAGGCATTGTAGTTGTCATCGACCACGGAAAAGAGACTGTCGGCTTTTTCCTCCGCCCCGAACAGCAGACCGTAGAAGCGCATCCACTCGGCACGTGCCAACGGGGAGACCTCCATATAGTCGGCACATTCCACGAGCGGCACGTCTATTTCCTCCAATCTTCCATAGCCCCCACTGTTCTCAAAGGGCGAGATCAGGATGGCATCGGGATGCAAATCGATGATCTTTTCCACCACGGGACTCATCCCGTTGCCGCAGTCGGCGATGTGCCCGAGCCTTGCCTGCTCCTGTATCCAAGGTATCTTGATATACTTTAAGTCTGCCACACCCGTAATCCTGTCCTGCCGCTCCAACGACATCAGCAGCGAGCAATGCACCGTGGTGCATACCAAAGCACGCTGCACAGGCGTGCGGATAACCGTTCCCTCTGGCAATTGCGCCGGTAGTTCGACATCGCGCGGCACGAGGATATAGGTGTGCAGCGTCTTGTCTTGTTTCCACGGATTGGCAATCTCCACCGAGGTATAGCCGTCGTGCGCAACGACGGAGAGCAGCGTGGCATACTTAAAAGCCATCCTGTCGCCGCCTTCCTGCGGGCGGACTGTCTGTCCGCCGCAGGAGGTCAGCAGCAGGATGGCCGTCAAGGATGCCAGAACACATCTGGCCATCGCCTTACTGTAATGTAACGGTTTCAATACCCACGTTGAACGCGAAGGCGTTAGGACCTACGCCACATTCAAACTCTTTCCATACCTTTCCATACGTGTCATACACCTTCACGTAGCCGTTGGCACTGTAATCAGCCTTGCCCGTGTCGGGATTCTGCTTGTAGGAAGCGATGAACACATAGCCTGAAAGGGGATCCACACCGATTGCACTCGGGCTGAATACACCGTCGGTCGTGAACTGGGTACGGGAGTTTGTGCTAAGGTCGTAGCGGTCGTAGGTCACTGATGAAGAGCCGTAAGGAGCATTCACCGTGTAGATATACGATGCGTAGGTATAGCCGTTGGAGAAGCTGATGGGCACCCACATCGTGGCGTTCTCTATCACCTTGCTTACGTTGTCACCATCTACCAGATAGACACCGGCGTTCACCTGATTCCAGTTGGAGTCATACTGACCCCAGTCGAGGAAGAAATAGCGGCCGTCTGCCAGTACCACCACGTCCTGCGGGTTGCGGATATTGTCGTGCTTCTTCTCTGTTGCTGAACCAGAATTGAGGTCGATGACGGAGATGGAAGCGCGCTTGCCGGCACTGTAGTCAGAGTTTGCCACATAGAGATTCTTTTCCGTAACATACAGTCCCTCGGGGTAAGAACCTGCGGTATAGGTGTTCTTTATAGCAAGTGATGCGGTGTCAATGGCAACCACATAGCCGTTGCCGGAAGTTACCTGATTCCAATTCTCGTCATAATCAGAGGAAGAACCGCCGTAGGTAGATACGTAAATCATACCGTTGCCGGCTGCAATGTGACGAGGATTGGCGCCCTTTTCACCCAATAAATCCACCAGATTAATATTATCAGGGCGAGCAAAACCCGTCTTCGGGTCAATCACCTCGATGGTGTTCTCGCCACTTACCACGACATACATCTTACTACCATACACAATAGCATCGTTGGCGGTGCTACCAAGCTCGCGCCAATTCACGCGCGTGAAGAAATTCTGCTCTGCCGATTCCTTCTGGTAATCGATGTAAGTCATCGAACTGGAGATTGCACTACCCTGATTTCCCCCACAGATGACATACGCGCCCTTGCTCACGTAGCCCGTCCAGGAACTGGGGCCGTCGTTGTCATCGTTCAAACATCCAGTGAGGAGAGCTGTGCCCGTCATCATCACTGCAAAACTTAATAAATACTTTTTCATGTTCATTTGATTTTTGAAATATTAAAATTGATAACTGATTGTTGCTTGCCAACTTCTGCCCGGCATCGGGTAGAGGCGCACGATTTCATACTGTGCGTTGAAAAGATTCTTCAGGTCGAAGCGTGCTTCCACCTGCTGCCGCCCCCAATGAAACGTGCGATAGGCGGTAAGTCCTGTGTCCCAGAAGCCATCCACCAACGTGCCTTCGTAGTGCTGATTGTTCGTCCATCGGTTGCTGATGCCCGAGCCATGCAGCGAAAGGCTCACCCACGGATTCTCCCAACCCAATGCCACGCTGCCCGTATGCAGGGGAACGTAGGCTATCTGATTGCCGTAATAAGGCGATTCGGGATTCGTGCGGTTCTCTGCCTGTTGATAACTGTACGTGCCTGACAACTGAAGGGAATGCTTGTCGGCTGGTCGCCATGTGGCGGTAGCCGTCAGGTCGGCACCCACGGCATTCACCTTTCCCACATTCACGCAGGTCCATACGAACATATTTTGCGGCACTGCCACTATCATATCCCGCACGTGGTTATAGTAGCCATCGACGGTCAGCAGGGCAGACAGGCGGGATTCCGAGCCACCATTGCGCCAGGTTACACCTATATTATATTGGTCGGTCGTCTCCGGGAGCAGGTCTGTACTGCCGTAATGGTAATAGTAACTCTCGTTGAACGTCGGGGCGCGGAAGATGTTCTTGTAGGAAACGCGCACGTAAAGGTCTCTATCTGGAACTAACCGATAGGAGAGTGAGAGCGAGGGAGAGAGTCGCCGCATATTGCGCGCACCCTCGCCATCCTTCGCGTCATTCAGGTAGGTGGAGTGCAACAGGCGTGCCAATGCCGTCAGCCGACCGTTGCGATACTTCGCGGTGGCGGACTGCAATAGCGTATGACGGTAAGGCCGTGTATTGATGGTGCGGAATGCCACGCTGTTCAGATTGTTGAAACTGTAGTCGGCGGAGTAGTCGAAAGCCCATTGCTCCGAAGGTGCATACAGCACCGCCGCCGAGGTATATGCCTCGCGCTGCCAGTAGCTTGCGTCATTGACACCGCCGGAATACAGCGGGTCTTTATAGATGGAGGCATTCCAATTGAACTTGCCATTCCACTTCAGCGACCAGCCCGTGCGGTTGTGTGTCTGATACTGCAACTGTCCGAAGAAGTTGCGGTCGTGCAGCATCTCCTTGTTGAGGTCGGTGTAATACCTCACTTGTCCCGGCAACTGCCGGTCGTTGTCATAGTAGTATATCTTACCGCCAAGCCTGTTGAAGGCATCGGCATTCCATACAAAGTTCAGTTCTCCGTGCCCCGCGTTCATCCGACTGTTCGTGCGACGCTCGTGCGTGACAATCGAAATGTTGCGGAGTTCAAAGGGATAGTCATTCTCTGCGTAGGTATATTCGCCCGCTGCCGAGAAAGCAAACTTGTCGGAGAGATTCTGCTCATAGCGTAGGAAGGGGCTGACATAACCGAATGAGCCTGCCTTCAACTGTGCCGTCAGATGCGGACGGGTATCGCCCGTGGGCAGTCCGATGGTCTGAATGTTCAGTAGCGCCGGGGTACTTGCATTCTTGGCAGGGATAAAGATGTCGTCATTGTCACCGATGACAAGCGATAGTTGCTCCACGTTGTCAAGCGAATAGCGCGAGAGATCAATCTCACCGCTCTGGCAGTCGCTCAGTGCAATGCCGTCGTAACTTACCCCCGTATGCTTCGCACCGAAGCCGCGCACGGACACCACCTTCATGCCTCCCGCACCGCCATAGTCGCGCAAAGTCACGCCGGGAATGCGGTGCAGCGCATCGGCGATGTCGGTCACGCCGAGGCTCAGCATTTCCTTCCTGTCGAGAATGTGCAGGGGGGCGGTGCTCGTCACCTCGTGATGGCGACGGGTCTCCGTCACCGTCACCTCCTGAAGATAGTGAGTCTTCTCCACAATCGTGTCGTTGCGAAGGGATTGCCCGTCAGCGAGGGCAGTTATTGGAGAGGTCATCAGAACAAGCAACCCGCAGTTTCTTTGCATTTTATTCATCCTTGCCAGCACCTTTTTCTGAAGACGGTGCAGACCAGTGAACCGGCAAGCGGGCGCAAAGGTAAGTAAATTCCGTGACATCAATGCAGTTATCTATCTTTATTTACAGAAATTTATCAGTTCATCGAATATGGCGTTCTGGCGGAGTATGCGCTCATTGCCCGTCAGCAGCAGTTGGCAGCGGGCGCGAGTAATGGCCACATTCAGTTTGCGGTCTATCGTCTTGCCCTCTTCCTCAAAGCTGTTGGCGGTCAGGAAATCAAGCTGATAGCCGTGGCTGACGGTGAATGAATAGATGATTACATCGCGCTGCGAACCCTGATAGCGCTCCACGGTGTCAATCGTGACACCCGCCAATTCCGCAATTCCCAGCTTCTCCGCCTCCTTGCGTATCATCGCTATCTGGTTGCGGTAAGGCACAATCACGCCCACCGTCGTGTCTGCATCGAAGCGTTCCCCGTAGAAACGATGGATGCGCCGCAGCAAGTCTGCCACGATGCGCGCTTCCGAAAGGTTTGCCTTGTCGGAGCATGGGATGCCGATTCCCCGCTCATCTTCCGAGGGAATGAACAGCATACGCTGCGCTTTGAGCCGTTCATCCAATGCGTCTTCCGCCGCTAAGTCGTAGCCGAGCGACGTTTCTTGCTGATGCTCGCAAGGCACAGGCTCTAATTGCTCGGCAGCATAGAACATCCTGCAAGGGAATTCCGCTATCGCCGGATGCATGCGCCCCTGCTTGCGAAGCACGCCAACAAACTGCTCACGCCCGCACTTCCGCTCCCAACGGAGCAGCCGCTCGAAGAGCGAATGGCGGCAATCGGTCAGGCAGATGGCTTGCAGACACTCGTCCGCGACCTTGCTCTCCGCCTCCGGCTGCTGCACGACAGCGGGCAATTGCTTGTGGTCGCCTATCAGTATGAACTTCCGCACACTCGACAAGATGCCTACCAAGTTCGGCTCTAATATCTGTGAAGCCTCGTCGATAATTGCCAGTCCGAACGGTTTCAGCGCGAAAATGGAGGCGTTTGCCTGAATCATCGAGGTGGTTCCCACGATGATAGGAACCTGTAAGAGCCGGCGACGGACATCATCCAGTTTCGGATTCTCCCCCAACTGATGCTCCAGCAGATGACTGGCAAAGCGAGGGTCGCACGAGCTTTCCCTGCCAATCCGCACGTAATCAAACCCCGCACCGCTGAGCATCGCGCAGATTTCATCCACAGCGCGGTTGGTATAGCTCAGCAGCAGAAGCGCCTCGCCGCCTGTAGTGAGTGCTTCCTCTACCATATAGCGCAGTGCTTTCGAGGTCTTTCCCGTACCAGGAGGCCCAATCAACAGGAAGTAATCCTTGGCTTGCTTGGCTTTCAGCAGCACCTCGTCATAGTCGGGATGATAGTTTTTGGAGAGCGTTTGCGCCATATCCGCCTCCGGCGCACGCTGCCCGAGCAGCAGATTCCGCTGCGAAGGCTGCGCCGACATCAGTTCGTGCAGACTGCGGATGTTGCTCGTCGTCGTCAGGTCAGAGTCTCCATGCTCTATCACGTACTTCCGTTCCTGTGGGAATACATTCGGATTTTGCTGTCCGTCGTTTAGCCTTACCATGACCTCGCCCTCCCCTATCTGCGCTATCGTACCCTTATACAAGATGCTCTTACAGACATCCGGTTCGCCCTCCGAGGCATAAAGATACACCATATCGTTGCGGCGGAAGTTCGGAAGGAAGTCGCTTCCCTGCTCGGGAATGGCGAAAGTCAGCACGTCATAGCCGCGATGGGGGGCAGACTGCTGGCGGTCAATGATGGTCAAGTCGGTATAGATGTTACCCGTATCACGCTTTTCGTGCAGCGGCATGTTCCAGAGATCAGCCACCGAAGCGGATTTACCTTCCTGCGAACCGACCTTTGCATAAAGCTGCTCGCGATAGACAAAGGTCATCATACGGGTATAATAGGTACGCTCAAAGGGCGAAAGGGCGGCGTGATGCCGTTCTATCTCCAACAACTCCGGCTCGATAAACCGGGTGAAAAAGGTATCTCGCTTCGCACCACCGTAGATGGTCGGGAGTGCAAGATGGGGCAGAATCTTACCGAATCCCTCCCGTGCCATCATATATTCCGTGGCAACGGCTTGGTTGCGAAACTTGATGGCATCGCGGAATAGTTGGCGGTAGAAGTTCACGACCATCAAGCCTTCGCGGGCGGGATACTTGGAATAAAGCAGGCGAATGTCTGCTTTCTCGTCGGAAATCCCGAAGTTATAGCGCAGCACACCATAATATAATAGCAGCTGAACGTAGTGGTCCTCACGCTGCTGGTTGCCCTCGGAGGGGTGTTCTATGTTCATGTTCTTGCCCGCTTTCTGCTCCACTAACAGCTTCATGTCGGCGGTCATCAGATCGACACGCCCCTGAAGTCCCAAACGCTCGCAGACGAATGACGGTTCCAAGAGCGCCTGATAGCGGTCATGCTCACTAAAAAACACCTGCACTGCCTCTTGTATATGCCCCACTTGCTGACTGGCATCCTCCTTGAATTGTCCGCCGTCGAAATCGTTCAGGCAAGAGAATTGCAGCGCCTGTTCGCGAAAGATGTTTGTGATGGCGTCACCCATCTGAAACGCATCGCTGTTGATAATCCCGTCCAAAGCCGTACCCGCAAAGTTTCCCAAGAGGATGGGCTGCGTCACAGCCCGCTTCTTCAGGCGGTTCGTGGTGTAGAGCAGCGGGTGATGACCGTAGTCGGTAAAGCAGCGGGCAATGGCGGAAATATCCACCATGAAATCCGGCTCCACCACCACAAGGCCGGGGCGGAGTATTTGCATCCCCTCGTAAGAAGCCTGGTTATTATCATAAGATGCCTCCTTATCATTGTAATCAGCCTCTTTATCGTCGCAATCAGCAGCCTCGTCTGCGCGCACTAATTTGCAGTCCAACAGATTCAACTGCATCCCCTCGCACAGCAATTTCTTCAGATAACCGAAGTCCGCACCGTTTTCATTGTAGGTGTAGTCAATGGCAATCTCCCCGTCGTCCGTGTCTGCATAGATCAGTTGGTCATTCCATCGGCTGACGATGCAGCGCACATATTTGTGGTCGATGCCCGCCCGATGCGCCGAAGGCTTGTTCTCCGTGGGAATAAGTCGCACGAGATTGCCGGGAATATCCACCGAGAAGACGGCGGAAATCAGCAGGCAGAGCGCACGGACATCGTACATCAGGTCTTCCCTGCTGAGTGGCGTCGGATGGTTTGAGTGCCGCCGCATCGTCTGGATGGCAATCCTGTCGCTTGTGCGCACTTCGTGCTGCTTGCAGAGATAATCCACCTGCGAGAATACATTGCCGTAGGCCTGCCCTGAATTGTGCAGCCCTTCGGCACAGCACAGCACGAGTGTCTCGTGCATATAGCGGTTGGCATCTGCCGTTGGCTCGGCCACCTCCGCCAAACGCGCACACCGCTCAAACAATTCTTCTATCTTCATCAGCGCGCAAAGTTACGTTAATTTTGCCATATATCATCGGCTTCCGCCGCATACAAACTCATTTTTTAACGAAGGAGATGCTATCTCACGACAGGATCTCCGTCAATACCTATATAATAATACACGTATCACTCCAGGCTTTGCGCCCCGAGCCAACCATGTGACCGGCACGCCCAAGCAAGATGTGGCACGGCTGCCGCCGCTCCCTTTGTCCCGAAATATTTCCCGTATCGCCTCGCGCTCTTACATCGAGAGCATCCGGCATTTTTCCGATAAAGGCAGGTCTTCTGACTTTCCTCCACCCTCAAGCGCCTTCTCGTCCAAACGGGCAATGGTTTGTTGCTTGAGCGACATAAAGGAGTTCACAGCTGCGGGACAGTCGGAGATTCACACTCACATTCCCATTTAATCGCGGCTAAGCGAACCTTCACGGGCGACACCTCTTGCGGTATCGCGGCTGCAAAGATACGCATTTTCGGAGAAATAAAGAAACTTTTTCCAATGATTTCAAAAAGTTTCGGTGGTTATGGTATAGACTTTGCCGGATATATCTGCATTGTATTCAGCCTATATACACCCAGTATTCTGGGCATATACAACATGTATATAGGCTGAATACAGGGAGTATTTCGGCAGAATACTCAGAGCATCAAGATACATGTTTTTCGTTTGGAGGCTTCAAACGACTTGTTTGGAGGCTGAATTCAATGCGTTTGGAGGCTTCAAACGCATTGAATTCAACCCCTGTCCACATCACACACCGCCATCTTACGATGACAAGACGGCATCTTCACCAAATAATCAGCCATCCGATACACACATTTATCATTATCTATATTTGGTGATTTGAACGAAAAAAACTACCTTTGCCCTCCAATAACCGAAAAGCGACTTGAAACGAATCATACTGATAACCGGCGGGCAGCGCTCGGGAAAGAGCAGACGGGCGGAAGAGATGGCACTCTCGCTGTCAGTAAATCCTGTCTATATGGCGACGGCTCACATCTGGGATGATGAGTTCCGCGAGCGCGTGCGCAGGCATCAGGCACGGCGCGGCGAACAATGGACGAACATCGAAGAGGAGAAGTTTTTGAGCAGACACGACGTGAGTGGGCGCGTGGTGCTGATAGACTGCGTGACGCTCTGGCTGACGAACTTCTTCACGGAGACATCGGATGTGGATGCCTCGCTTGAGGCGGCAAAGGCGGAGTTCGACCGATTCACGGCGCAGGATGCCACGTTTATCTTCGTAACCAACGAGATAGGCAGCGGCGGTGTGAGCGAAAGTGCCGTGCAAAGGCGGTTTACCGACCTTGAAGGGTGGATGAACCAATACATCGCGCGACAGGCGGACGAGGTGATTCTGATGGTTAGCGGCATTCCCGTAAAGATAAAATGATGAGGACATTCGACATAAGACCCGTGGATGAGGCGATGAGGCACGCCGTTCAGCAGAAGATTGACAACCTGAACAAGCCGAAAGGCTCGTTGGGTATGCTTGAAGAGGTGGCTATGCAGATATGCCTGATTCAGCAGACACTCACGCCGCGGCTCTCGCATCCGTGCCACTTGCTGCTTGGCGGCGACCACGGCATTGAGCGCGAAGGGGTCAGCGTAAGCCCGCGCGAAGTGACGTGGCAGCAGATGATTAACTTTACAAAAGGCGGTGGCGGGGTGAATCTGTTTTGCAGGCAGCACGGCATCAGCCTCAAAATCGTGGATGTGGGCGTGGATTACGACTTGTCGAGTGTTCCCGGCATCATCGACCGCAAGATTGCCCTTGGCACCAAGAACTTTCTTCACGAGCCGGCAATGGATGGGGAAGCGTTTCAGCAAGCCATGAATATAGGTGCGGCGCTTGTGGATGATTGCATCGACGAAGGCTGCAACGTGGTGAGCATCGGCGAGATGGGCATTGGAAACACCTCACCATCGAGCATCTGGATGAGCCTTTTCGGGGGCATTCCCCTTGATGAGTGCATCGGGGCGGGCGCAGGACTTAATGACGCAGGCATCCGCCACAAGCGGGAAGTGCTTCGGAAAGCCGTGGAAGCACTACCGCACGACCGCCACCAAGTTGCTGACATCATTGCGCATTTCGGCGGATTCGAGATGGTTGCCGCCATCGGAGCGATGCTCCGCGCTGCCGAAAGACACCTTATTATATTAATAGACGGCTTCATCATGACGGCGTGTGCGCTCGCTGCCGTGCGCCTCTACCCTGCCGCCCGCGACTATATGGTCTTTACGCATTGCGGCGATGAAGGCGGTCATCGGCGGATGCTCGACCTGCTTGATGCCCGCCCCCTGCTCGCCCTCGGGCTTCGTTTAGGGGAGGGCACCGGCGCACTCTGTGCCTATCCGCTCATTGACTCCGCCGTCCGCATGGTCAATGAGATGGGTAACTTCGATGATGCCCACATCACCAAATACTTCTAAGCAGAACCAGCAGCAGCATCAAAACTTCCGCCGTCCGATTGATTCGCACTGCCGTCTGCATATCGGCTGTGGTCAGTTCGCGGTGATGCTCCCCGATATAAGGCTTGTCAAAAAGTTCCCCAAAGTAATAATGCGCACCTCCGAAGCGACAATCGAGCACCCCGGCAAGGGCGGCTTCGGGCCAACCGCTGTTGGGACTGGCATGGCAACGGCCGTATTTCCACACGAAACGAAAGACCGACAGGCGGCTGCCGGCGGTCATCATCCCCGCCACGACCATCAATAAGGCGGTGAGCCGCGCCGGGATGTAGTTCGCCATA
The DNA here is from genome assembly GCA_022511065.1 of Prevotella sp. GTDB lineage: Bacteria > Bacteroidota > Bacteroidia > Bacteroidales > Bacteroidaceae > Prevotella. The sequence continues at coordinate 120,261 of JAFLSG010000001.1, read as the reverse complement.
TCGTCAATACGAGCAGCCACGCAACCGAAATCGCGATAGCGCACAATACGATAGCCTATCATGGAGTCGAGTGTGTTCACCATCTTGTAAGCCAACATGCCCGGCGTACCCAACAGGGCAAGCCAGAAAAGCGGGGCAATCACGCCGTCGCTGAGATTTTCCGCCAATGTCTCCAAAGCAGCGGTGCGCACCTCTTGCGCAGAGAGTTCAGAGGTGTCTCTGCCTACAATGCGTGCCACCTGCCGCTGCCCCTCTTCAAGAGAGCGGTCGAGCGCAAGGAATACATCGCGCACTTCGCGAACAAGTGTCGTTCCCGCCAAACAATAAAACACGATGACAGCATCGAAAAGGAGCATCCAAACGGAAGTTCCCCACGGCAGAAGAGACAGCGCATGACGAATAAGACAAGTAAGGAAAAAGACGAAGGCTATCAGAAAGACGGCGAGAAGCGCCCCTTTCAGTCGCCGATGGCAACCCTTATTCAGCCGATGCTCGACAAAGGAAATCATGTGGCCAAAGCCGACAACAGGATGTGGCAACCAACGAGGATCGCCCAACAGCAAATCAAGCAACCAACCAATCAATACAGCCACTGCGCTCACTGACAAAGAAAGTGCGCCCATCAGCCTACTACCAAAGTCAGATAGACCGCCAATTCAACCAACAGGCAGACGGCTCCGCAACAATCGCCCGTGTAACCGTGAATCTTTCGCCAGATAAGCAGATAGAGGAAATACATCACAAGGGCGGGGATAAAGATGATGGTTTCCCACGCTATGCCCGTCAGCCAGATGAGCAAACCCATCGGAAGCAAGCCCTGCACGGCAAGGCTCACGCCTGAAAACATCGAAATCTTGCGATAGACGATGCCCGATTTCGCCTCATTCTCGTTGCGTGCGTAGGGCATCATCGTGACCAACTGACTCGCCATCATCTTGGAATACGGGTCAGCAGCCAATACTGCCAACGCAGCCATCTCCGGCGAGAGCGCACGAAGGGAAAAGAACAGCAATGCCAAATAGAGCATAAGACCAAGGACACCGTATGTCCCGATGCGGGAATCCTTCATGATGTCAAGGATGCGCTGCCTTGTGTTGCCTCCGCCAAAGCCGTCGATGAAGTCGGCAAGCCCGTCTTCATGCAGCGCCCCCGTGATGAGCAGCCGCAGGATGATGGCAGCAAGCACGGCGATTTCCCACGGCATCACACGACTGCCGAAATAAAGCGTGGCAGCCATTGCGCCACCCGTGAGCCATCCCACCAGCGGCCAATGCTCTACAACCGTCGCATAGCAAGCCTTTGACGGTTGGCGGAGCCGCCAGAACGGCAGGCGGGTGAAGAAGATGAAAGATGCCCAGATGCGGTCGTACCAACGGGTCTGGTCGATGTTTACTTCCATTACACCTTATTATTAAGTCTCCACTTCCGATACTCCACCACCGCATCAACAAGCGCATCATTCTCCTCTGGCGTTTGCGCGGTGACACGGAAACAATGATTGTCAAGCCCACGGAAATTAGATGCATCACGAATCAGGATGCCGTAGCGCTCAATCAGCCACTCCTTCATCTCCTTGGTATCGCCCTCGTCAATATGCACGAGCATAAAGTTCGTGGCGCTGTCCATCACCATCAGCCCTTCCGTCTCTGCCAACTTCTTGTGCAGACGACGAGCTTCCGTGAGATATTCCGTCAGGTCGGGAATCATCTGCGGGTCGTTCTCGATGAGATATTTGCCCGCCTCTATCGCAAGCGCATTCACCGCCCACGGCTGACGAATCTGGCGCAGGCGGTCGATGATTATCGGAGAGGCCGTGATATAACCAAGCCGCAGACCAGGGATACAGTATTTTTTGGAAAGCGAGTGAATCAGCATCAGGTTATAGCAATCGCTCACCTCGGCAGGCTTAATCATCGCACTAAGCGTATAGTCGGCGTATGACTGGTCGATGACATAGAGATAACGGGGATGCTTGCGCACGATATGCACCAACAGGGCTTTCAGCATCACATTGCCCGTAGGGTTGTTGGGATTGCAGAGCCAGTAGATACGATCGTCGGGCAACACTTCCAAGTCGTCGTTGGAATCGTGGGAGATGACGTGCCCATGCGCCTTGCACGCATCCATATACTCGCTGTAAGTAGGCTCTGGAATCACGGAAGCCCAGCCACGATATAGCTGTGCGATGAGATAGATGGCCTCGTTGGCACCACTCGTCACCATCACCGCATTCTTCTGAATGCCTAACTTCGCCGCCAACTGTTCTTCAAGCGCACGAGGCTCAGGCTCTGGATAGTGGGCCACCACATCGAAATGCTCCATCAAGTGCGCCTTCAGCCCGGAAAGGTCAGCCCTGCCATAGACGTTTGTGCTGAAGTCCATCTTGATTTTCCCGCCGTAGCGGAATGCGTCATCACCATGTCCGTTAATCATAGGTATCTCTGTTATTATATGTTATTATTGTCGGATAATCTTAATTGCCAATGTCTCGCTATCGAAAGTAATCCCTTTCCGCTCGATGAAGCGCCCCAACGCCCCCTGCTCCGCCAATGCCTGCGGAGTGCCTATCGCCAACGCTCCCCCCTGTTCCATCAGCCAAATCCTGTCGGCAAGTTGCAATGCCAGTTCCACATCGTGCGTGGATAGAAACACAGTCTTCCCCGCCTCTCGGCTGATGCGGCGCAGCAATTGCATCACCTCCACCTTGCTGGGGTAGTCGAGAAATGCAGTAGGCTCGTCGAGATAGATGACCGGCGTCTGCTGCGCCAACGCTTTCGCTATCATCATCTTCTGCCGCTCACCATCGCTTAACGTGTGTACCATCCGCCCTGCCAAAGCCGAAATGCCCACGCTGCTGATAGCCTCATCCACGATTCTGAGATCCTCTTTCGAGTATGTGCCCCAGAAACCCGTGTATGGAGAGCGCCCGAGACTGACGAGTTCGCGCACGGTCATATTCCTTACATCAGGCTTTTCCGTCAGCACCACACCAATCTTCCTACTCATTTCCTTGTCGGAATAAGTGGCAAGCTCACGGCCTTCTATCACGATTTCCCCGCCAATCTTCGGCAGAAAAGCGGAGAGTGTGCGCAGCAGGGTGGATTTCCCTGCGCCGTTAGGCCCTAACAGACAAGTCAGTTCGCCACTATAAATGGTGCCATTGATGCCGGCAGCCACCGTCTTTATGCCGTGTTTCACCCGGTAGCCGATACTGAGATGCTGGAGCTGTATGGTTTCCTCTCGCATATTTCTTGGTGCAAAGATAAGAAAAAATCCTATAATGTTTGAAATAAATGGGTGCAAAAGTTGGAGAATTATAGGAAACTGCCTACCTTTGCAAAAATAACTAAAAATTGAATTTTTATGAAAAAAGGTATTATCCTCTGCTTTATGGTGCTGCTGACCACGGCAATAGGGGCAAAAGAAGCCGCCCGTAAACAGCTGCTGAACGACGGCTGGCAGTTCGTTTTGAACGATAGTGATTTCACGAAGGCACAGCCTGTAACCCTGCCTCACGACTGGAGCATCCTGCAAAGATTCGATGCCGCCACCCCGGCAGGAAACGATGGCGGATACCTGCCGACTGGCAAGGGATGGTATCGCCGCGTGCTGACACTCGGCAAGGAATATCAGGACAAGAAAATCAGGCTCTACTTCGAGGGCGTGTATATGGATTCAAAGGTCTATGTGAACGGTCATCTTGCCGGCGGATGGCCCTACGGATACTCATCCTTCTGGGTGGATGCCACGCCTTACCTCCATTTTGGCAAGAACGAGGTGACGGTAAGCGTGGATAATTCACGGCAAAAGAACTGCCGATGGTATGCGGGGAGCGGCATCTATCGCAACGTATGGATGGTGACCACAGGCAAGACATACATTGATGACTGGAGCGTCCAGGTGAGAACTCCCGATACGCACACCGTTGAACTGAATGCGATGCTTGTCCGTGAAGACGGCACGAATGAACCCATTCAGCGCACAATCCACATTGACAATCCCCAGTTGTGGTCGCCCGATAATCCTTATCTCTACCATACGGAGATTGAGGCTGAAGGCGACAAGATTCCCGTTACCTACGGCATCCGCACGATAGAATATTCTGCGGAAAAGGGTTTGTTGCTGAACGGTAAGCCCTTGAATCTCAACGGCGCGTGCCTGCATCACGACAACGGTATCATTGGCGTGGCAGCCTACGATGATGCCGAGTATCGCAAGGCTCGGCTGATGAAAGAGGCAGGCTTCAATGCCGTGCGCACCTCACATAATCCGCCCTCAGAGGCGTTTCTGAATGCGTGCGACGAATTGGGTCTGCTGGTGATTGACGAGGCTTTCGACGGCTGGCGCGATGCAAAGAACGACCACGACTATTCCACGCTGATTGACGAGTGGTGGCAGCATGACCTGCAGGCGATGGTGTGCCGCGACCGCAATCATCCGAGCATCTTCTGCTGGTCTATCGGCAACGAGGTGATTGAGCGCAAGAAAATAGAGGTCATCAAGACCGCCCACAAGATGATACAATACATCAAGACGCTCGACGACCGCCCCGTAACCTCCGCCCTCGCCGCGTGGGATGCCGACTGGGACATCTATGACCCGCTTGCCGCCGAGCACGATATCGTAGGCTACAACTATATGATGCGCAAGGCTGAGAGCGACCACGAGCGCGTGCCCAATCGGGTGATGATGCAGACGGAATCCTATGCGCGTGATACTTGGGAGAACTATGAGCGCACGACGCGGCTCCCTTACGTGATTGGCGACTTTGTGTGGACGGGGCTTGACTATCTTGGCGAGTCGGGCATCGGGCGGTGGTATTACGAGGGGGATGCTCCGGGCGAGCATTGGGAGCGTCCGCTCTATCCGTGGCACGCTGCCTATTGCGGTGACGTGGATCTGACGGGTCTGCGCAAGCCTGTCAGTCACTATCGCTCCATCCTCTGGAACAGCAAGCCTGCTGACGCTGATAAGATGGCATCTTATGATGATAACAAGGCATCTTATGCGAATAAAATGCCTGTTGAGCAAATCTATATGGCTGTCCGTGAGCCGGAGGGGTATCACGGGAGCATTAAGACCACCCTCTGGGGCACGCACCCAACGTTTGAAAGCTGGACTTGGGAAGGTTGGGAAGGCAAGGAAATCACCGTGGAGGTTTATAGTCCTCTGCCGTCTGTCAAGTTGTATCTGAACGACCAACTCATTGCCGAGCAGCCTACTGAGAAGATGATGGCATTGTTTACCCTGCCCTATACTCCCGGTACGCTTCGTGCGGAAGCCGGTGGGGAGTCTGTTACCTTGCAGACGGCAGGCAAGCCCGCCGCTATCAGGCTCACGGCTGAAAGCGGTAAGAGTCGTGAACTCACGTTTGTGACCGTTGAGATTGTCGATGCACAAGGTAATCTCGTGCCCGAGGCTGACGATGAACTTACTTTCAATGTTCGTGGCAACGGCACGCTATTAGGGGCAGGCAATGCGGACATCAAGAGTGAGGAGCCGTATTTTGACGCGACCCACCATGCTTGGAAAGGCCGTGCATTGGCAGTAATCCGCCACAACAGCCCGAAGGGGAAGGCTACCCTGACCGTCAGCGCCAAGCAACTTTCTGCCTCCATCAATTTGTAGGCGGCACACGATATTGAGAGAAGAAGATAAACGCCCTGATTAGGAAGATAGATGAAAAAGGCCGGCAATACGCACCCAAAGAAACCCAGATTGCACCCCGTAATGTTTGCGGGTACGGGCAGCGATGTGGGTAAGAGCGTCATTGCGGCGGCTTTTTGCCGCATATTCAGGCAAGATGGTTATCAGCCCGCTCCCTTCAAGGCGCAGAATATGGCACTCAACTCATACGCCACGCCAGAGGGATTTGAGATTGGGCGGGCGCAAGCCGTGCAAGCCGAGGCTGCTGGCGTGCCCTGCCACACGGATATGAATCCCTTGCTGCTGAAACCCGTGTCAGACCAGACAAGTCAGGTAATCCTCAACGGCAAGCCCATAGGCAACCGCGATGCTTATGACTTCTGGCGCTGCCGCGACAAGGGAGGCAATGCCAAGTATCATTTCAGGGAGGAAGTGACCGCAGCCTTCCATCGCCTTGCCGCGCGCTATAATCCGATTGTGATGGAGGGGGCGGGAAGCATCTCGGAAATCAACCTGAAAGATACCGACCTCGTGAATATGCCGATGGCGCGCCATGCCGATGCTGACGTGATACTCGTGGGTGACATCGACCGCGGGGGTATCTTCGCCTCCGTATATGGTAGCATCGCCTTGCAGGATGATGAAGACAGGAAACGGATTAAGGGTATCATCATCAATAAGTTTCGGGGAGACATAAGGCTCTTTGACGAGGGCAGGCAGATGCTTGAAGATATCTGCGGGGTGCCCGTGCTGGGCGTGATTCCCTATTATCGCGACATCCATATCGAAGAAGAGGACAACTTGGGATTGGCACAGAAATCCATGATGGCTGAAATCGGCAAGGTGAATGTGGCTGTTGTCTTGTTGCGCCATCTCTCTAACTTCACGGACTTTGACGCGCTTGAACAAGATTCCCGGGTGCATCTGCTCTATACGAACAGCGCAGAGGATATCCTAAAGGCGGACATCATCATCCTGCCCGGCTCGAAATCCACGCTTCACGATCTCTACGAATTGCGCCGTAGTGGGATGGCGCAGGCTATCGTGCGCGCCCATCGTGAGGGCAGGACGATACTCGGCATCTGTGGCGGTTACCAGATGATGGGCGTGGAAGTGTGCGACCCGGAGCATAAGGAGGGTAGTATCGAGCGCTTGCCGGGGTTATCGCTTTTGCCGACAAGCACAGTCATCAGCGGAGAGAAGGTGACAAGGCAGGTGAGGTTTGCGTGCCCTATGCTATCAGCAAGGCTGGGCGGTATGAAAGGCTATGAGATTCACATGGGTGAGACGCGACCTTTAGGCGATGCAAAGCCCTCCCCTCTTGCGCTGCTTGATGATGGGCGTGAGGACGGATATCTTGCCAACAACAAATGTATGGGCACATATATCCACGGCATTCTCGACAACAGCGAGTTTGTGGATTATCTCCTGCAACCGTTTGCCGACAAGATTAAGGAGCGCCGCGACACGTTTAACTACCAAGCGTTTAAGGAAACGCAATACGATAAGCTTGCTGACCACGTGCGCCGCCACGTGGATATGCAACGGATTTACCAAATACTGACAGATGAATAAAGGGATATTATACTGCATCGGTCTGGGCATCCTGATTGTAGTGCTCTTCGCGCTCAACCTGTTGTTAGGCTCGGTTTCCATCCCTGTGGAAGACGTGGTGCGCATTCTGATGGGCGATGAGGCGGAAAAAGCATCCTGGCGTTTCATCATACTCCAGTCGCGCTTGCCACAGGCGATTACCGCCTTGCTCTGCGGTAGTGCGCTCGCCGTCAGCGGACTGATGTTGCAGACCATCTTCCGCAATCCGTTGGCAGGCCCGGGCATCTTTGGCATCAATAGTGGGGCAGGCTTGGGCGTGGCACTCGTTATGCTGCTCTTTGGCGGTGGACTCTCCGTTGGAACCCTCCAGTTCAGTGGCTTTGCCGCCATCCTTCTTGCTGCATTCCTCGGGGCTATGGCAGTGATGGCGGTCATCTTCCTCTTCTCTGCCCTCGTGCGCAACAACGTGATGCTGCTCATTATCGGCATTATGATTGGCTACATTTCAAACTCCGCCATCTCGCTGCTAAACTTCTTTGCTACCGATGAGGGCGTGAAGTCGTATGTTGTATGGGGCATGGGCTCTTTCGGAGGCGTGGCGATGGCAGACATCCCACTATTCACGGTGGCTACACTAACAGGGCTTGCCGGCTCCTTGCTGCTCATCAAGCCACTCAATGCCCTGATGCTGGGCGACCAATATGCAGAGAATCTCGGCGTGAACATCCTGCGGGTGCGCAATGCGATGCTCATCGTGACGGGCGTGCTAACCGCCGTTACCACCGCCTTTTGTGGTCCCGTGGCATTCATCGGCTTGGCAGTACCCCACATCGCCCGTCTGCTACTTACCACCGACAATCACCGACAATTGATGCCCGCCACCATCCTCTGCGGGGCTGCCGTCGCATTGCTCTGCAATCTCATCTGCTTCCTTCCCGGAGAGAGTGGCGTGATTCCCCTCAATGCCGTGACTCCGCTCATCGGCGCACCCGTCATCATCTATGTCATCATTAAACGAAAATCATAAAATGGAAGTTATCTTAGTCAGACACACCAGCGTAGATGTGGAACCAGGGATATGCTACGGTGCAAGTGACGTAGCGGTTCGCGACACGTTTGAACAAGAGGCGGAAGTCACCAAGCAGAATCTTGCGCCCTATCTCCCCTTCGATGCCATCTATGCCTCGCCACTCACTCGCGCCCGCAAGCTCGCCGCCTATTGCGGCTACTCTAATCCTCACCTTGACGACCGTTTGCGGGAAATGGACTTTGGCGACTGGGAAATGATGAAGTACAACGATATCACCGACCCATGTCTTGACGAGTGGTATAAGGATTACATGCACTTGCCCACGCCCAATGGCGAGAGTTTCGTGGATGTCCGCAGGCGCGTCAATGCATTTCTCGATGAGCTGAAAGCCTCCTATGCTGACCAAGCAAACCCTCGCATCGCCATCTTCGCCCACGGCGGTGTCCTCATCGCTGCCGGTCTTTACGCCGGTTTATTCGGCGAGGCCAATGCGTGGGATCATTTGGTAGAATTCGGCGAGATCCAGCGGATAGAGATATAGATGCTTAATTATAGCAAAGCAACAATGTATCAAACCGTAATCTCGGCGACACGGATAGGCTTATAACTGATAAGCATTCAATTCCGCCAATGCCAACTCCAAATCTCGCTCTGCCTGCAACCGTTTATCAAGCGCGGTGAAATGATATTCCATTTCGAGCAGATATTCCAAGAGGGAAATCTCACCGCTTTGATAGGCTTTGAGGAGCAAACGGGCATTGTCGTTCTGCTGAAGCACGGCATCGTATTGCCGCACATTCTCCTGCAGGCCTGCGATTTCAGCATAGAGGCTTTTCAGGCGGTTATAATACTGCATCCGAGCATCTTCCGCAAGTTGTACGGCCGTTCGCGCCTCGGCTTCGGCTTGTCTTACTTTGTTCTTGTTTTCCCAAAGGGGGATGCTCATACCCACGGTGATGCCCTGAAACTTTTCACCAGTCACGAACTCGCCCATATAACCCACCGAAAACTTCGGAAGCGTTGAGGCTTTCGTCAGACTGACCTGCCGATTGCTTGCTTCTGCCTGCGCCTTGAGATAATGGAGTGCAGGAGCATTGGCCTCAGCCTCGGCATACCAACTATCGAAGTCAGCGGGCAGGGCGTGGGAACCATAGGATGCGCAATCGAACACTATCGGCTGTCCACCGTTCATCCTTGTCAGTTCAGCGAGCAAACGACGGCGCTCAAGATTCGTGCGATTCAGTTCACCGCTGATGTTCGTGTGGTTCAGCACCGCCTTATTATACTCCAATATGTTCGCCTCGCCCGCCTGCCGCATCTTCTCAACGGCATTCATAATCTGGCGAGCATTTTCGGTTTGCTCGGCATAGAGTGCGCTCAGAGCGTTATAATAAACCAGTTCGATGCAGGTTCTTTTTGCCGCAAGCAGCAAGTCAGCGCGTTGCGCGCGATATTCATATTCCGCATTGTCATCTTGTGCATCCGCCAGTTTGCTCCGCTGGGCATACACCGTGGGGAAATCGAATGTCTGGCGGACGCTGATATCCTTTCGGTTGCCGATGGCAACAGGGTTGCCCCACAAATAACCGAACTCAACTTCTGGATTGGCGGGGGTGAGCCCCGTCCTGTTGCCGGTTTTCCGTGCCTCCGCTTGTTTCTTTAGCGCATCGAGCGTCAGGCTGTTTTGTTCGATTGTCTTTAATATAGGAGTATAGACATCTTTGCTTGTTGCGAGAGCATCTTGCATCGTTATAGGAGTCATTTGCCCAATTGTTGAAGCATTCTGCTCAGTAATAGGAGCACTTGGCTCATCGGTGAAAGTACCTTGCATAACGGCAGACATATTTTGCCCCGAAACGGGCAGCATCACAAACAAAAAGACAACGATTGCTGCAAGCCTTATGCTGCTTGCTATCAAATCCCTGCGGCTTGCAATCAAATCCTTGTTGCCAGCAAGCAATCCCTTACCGCCTGCAATTAGCCCCTTACCGCCTACTGATACCTTTACCCCCCTTGCCTCTGCTATCAAATCACTTGCAGATGCTTTCACATCAAGTGTTAAGGATTTCATACCGTTCATAACAACATTTATTTCTTCCATTGCCATAACATGGCATCTTATCATCTTAACCAGGCATCTTATCATCTTAACCAGGCATCTTATCGTCATAACCAGGCACTTTATCATCATAACAAGCCTGGTTATCACCCTCAGGCTACTGCTTATCATATTTTCTCTCATAATCATAACTTATTTTCCATTTTTCCTTCCCGCAAACCATTCATAGACTACGGGCATTACGTAGATGTTGAGCAGGGTGGAGGTGAGCAGTCCGCCGAGGATAACCACCGCCATCGGACTCTGAATCTCGTTGCCCGCTTTGTCACCGTTGAATACCAAGGACACCAAGGCGAGGGCGGAGGTGAGGGCAGTCATCAGGATAGGATTCAGGCGGTCAGCCGAACCTTGTATCACCGTATCGCGCAGGGGCATACCCTCCTCGCGCAGATGGCGGAGCCTTGAGATGAGCAGGATGCCGTTTCGTGTGGCGATGCCGAAGAGGGTGATGAAGCCGATAATGGAGGGGATGCTGACGATGCCGGAGGTGAGGAACACTGCCCATACGCCGCCAATCAGCGCAAAGGGCAGGTTGAGCAACACGAGTGCCGACAGCCTCGCATCCTTGAACTCTCCGTAGAGCAGCAGGAAGATGATGGCGATGGCAAGGATGGTGGCCACGACAAGGATGCGAGAGGCATTGCGGGCGCTCTCAAACTGCCCACCATACTCAATGCGATAGCCCTCTGGCAACTTAATTTGCTCATCAATCTGCCGACGGATGTCAGCCACCGCATTGCCGACATCACGACCGGACACGTTGGCAGACACCACCAACTTGCGCTGCACATTCTCACGGGTTATCGTGCTGGCACCGCCCACGGATACGATTTCCGCCACTTCGCTGAGCGGAATCTTCCGCCCGTTGCCCGCATCAATCAATGCGTCGCGCACACCCTCGATGCTCTCCGTATAGTTGCCGTTGAGTCTCAACACAACATCAAACTTGCGCTGCCCCTCATAGATATCTGCAATCTTCTCGCCCGCGAATGCTGCCTCAATGAATCTGTTGAATGCTTCTATCGTGATGCCGTGCCTTGCCAAGGCGGCTCGATTGGCGCGCACTTGAAGTTGTGGGGTCTCTATTTGTTGCTCCACGCTGACATCCACAAGCCCGTCCACATCGTCGATGGCATGCTTAATCTGATTGCCGAGCATATACAGACGGCTCAAATCCGTGCCGAACAATTTTATCGCGATGTTGGCGCGCGTGCCCGATAGCATGTGGTCGATACGATGGCCGAGGGGCTGTCCGATGGTGGCTGCGATACCGGGAATCGTTGCCATCCGCTCACGCATATCATTGAATACCGCTTCTTTGTCGCGCCCTTTCAAATCAAAGCGCACATCTATCTCCGTCACGTTCACCGATAGCGAATGCTCATCCAAGTCTCCGCGCCCCGTTCGCCTTGCCGTGCCAGTAACCTCAGGCACTTTCATCACTTCCTGTTCAATCATATTGCCCAATTGGTCGCTCACATCGAGCGATACGCCGGGCTTGGTCACCGCCGTAATCACCGCCGAGCCTTCGTTGAACTCGGGCAGAAAACTCTGCCCCATCGTGGCGAGCATCGTCACCGCTACGGCAAAGAGTATCAGCGTGGCAGACACCACCTTACGCCTATGGGCGAGTACCCACGTGAGTGATTTGAGATGCAGGGCGGACAGTCTTCTCGCAAGCCGACTGTCTTTTTCATTCCTATTCAGATATTTGTCGCCCGACAACATCGTTTGGCAAAGCAGGGGCGTAACCGTCATCGCCACCACCAACGACATGAAAAGAGCGATGATATATGCCGTGCCGAGGGGTTTCAGCATCCTGCCCTCCATGCCCGACAAGAAGAACAAGGGTACGAATGCCACCATAATAATCAGTGTGGCATTGAGGATGGAGGCGCGAATCTCCTTGGAAGCCTCAAAGACGACAGTGAAGGTCGATAGTCGCTCATCCTTTGGCAATGCATGATTTTGCCGCAATCGCTTATAAACATTCTCCACATCTATGATGGCATCATCCACCAACGAGCCGATGGCGATGCACATGCCGCCGAGCGTCATCGTGTTGATGTTCATACCCAGCAGCCATAACACTAAGCACGTGCCAAGCAACGAGAGAGGGATGGCGATGATGGAAATAAGTGTGGTGCGGAAACTACCGAGGAATATGAAAAGGATGGCGACCGCAAACAATGCGCCCTCCAAGAGCGACCGCCCGACATTGCTGACCGATGCCTCGATGAAATCCGCCTGCCGGAAGATGCGGGAGTCCATTCGTACATCGGCGGGCAGGGATTTTTGTATTTCTCGCAGATTTGCCTCGATGGCGCGCGTCACTTCTAATGTGTTGATGTTCGGTTGTTTGGACACGGCGAGGATGACGGCGGGCTTGGCGTTCTGCGATGCGTTTCCCATCTTAACCGCACTGCCGATAACCACGTCAGCCACATCCGCAAGCACGATGGGCTTCCCGCCCTTCATCTTCACCAATGAATTGCCAAGGGCATCCAAATCCGTCTCGCGGGCTATGCCACGCAAGGCATATTCATTTCCGTAATCGCGAATCACGCTCCCCACGGAGTTATTACTGAATGTACGCCCTACGGCCTCCAACTCATCAAGCGTCACGCCGTATGCATCCATCCGCTGCGGGTCTGCGAGTATCTGATATTGCCGTAGTTCGCCACCGATGTTTGATACTTGCGATACGCCGCCCGTGGCGAGGATAGCGGGCTTGATGACCCAGTCAGCCAGCGTGCGCAAATCCATCATCGAAGTGCTGTCCGCCTGCAGACCAATCATCAGTATTTCGCCCATGATGCTCGATTGCGGGGCGAGTATGGGTACAATCCCCGAAGGCAGTTCGTCGCTTAGCGCCACCATTTTCTCACTCACAATCTGCCTTGCCCGAAAGATATCAGTGCCCCAGTCGAACTCAGCCCATACGAATGAGTAGCCCTGCATCGATGTTGAACGCACGCGACGCACATCGGTCGCCCCATTCACCGCCGTCTCTATCGGGAAAGTAACCAATCGCTCAATCTCTTCAGCTGCCATTCCGCGCGCATCAGTCATGACGAACACGGTGGGGGCCGTCAGGTCGGGAAACACATCGATGTCCATCTGTTGCGTGGAGTATATACCGCCCGCAATGAGCAACACCACTCCTATCAGCACAAACAGCCGGTTGCGAAGGGAGAATCGGATGATATGGTTGATAAAATCCATCAGAATGTCCTCCCTTGTTTAGTGTGAATGACCGTGCGCATCAAAGCCCGTCGCCTGTGCGAGTTTCACCATCATCGCGCCCTTGGCTACGATTCTCTCGCTGCCGTCAAGCCCGCTCAATATTTCCGTATCCACGCCATCGGTCTGCCCGATGCGCACTTCACGTTTCTCAAACAACTCTGGCGTGAGTTGCACGAACACGAAATGATTGCCCATCTCTTCAACGATTGCCACATTCGGCACGACAATCGCAAGTTGCGTGCCGCGCGTCTTGATGAACATCTCAACGAACTCACCCGGCAACAATCCCGCCTTGTTATCTACTTGAAACAGAACGGGAAGCAGAGGACTATCCGCCTCAACCGACTTGCCGTATGACACCATCCGACCATTCAGACTTTCCATATCGTAAGTCTCTCCGCTACGCGGAATCCGAAGATGCGCATCCATGATATTGCCAAGCAGGGGATAGTATCTCGATTGAATTTCCGCCTTGATGCGAAGCGTGCGATTTTGCGATATGGTTGCCACCGGCTGACCCGCCTCCACATATTCACCATTGCGGACGAACAATCGGCTTACGAATCCGCCAATAGGCGATGTGACAACTTGCCGCCCCGTCGGAAAATTCTTGTGCAGGTTATTGTAGGCGGCTTCCGCGGCCTCATAGTCAGCCTTCGCCCGCTGCAGGTCGCTTTGCGATACGATGCCGTCTTCCGCAAGTGCCCTCTTGCGCTCATACGTCTGCTTCGCCAACGTGTGACTGCTCTCGGCCTCACGATAGCGCACCGCCATATTGTTGTCAGCCATATTGCCATTCTCTATATATAATAAGGTCTGGCCTGCATTGATGGCTTTACCCTCCGCCACACCCGTGCCGGAAATTGTTACGATGCCACCTGCCTTTGCCGATATGATACGCTCGTCGCCCTGCGAGGGCTGCACTTGTGCCATCGTGCGGATAACCTGCCCAAAAGGTTGCTTGCGGCAGAGAACGGCGGAAAAGTCAGTCTTCCAACTCATCTCCTTGGGGAACGCAATAGCATTGCTGCCCGTGACGGCTCTCTCTGCGGCATCATGCAGGGCCTCTTGCCTCTTTGCAAATATCTCAATCTCAGGCATAACGACTCGTGTTCCGCCCGCTTCCGTCTCGATGTCGAATCTTAGCAACCCTTTCCCCTCCGCTTCTGGTATCAGCGTAAAGAGGAAGATGCCTGGGCGTGAAGGCGCATCCATCGTCTGCTGCGTGGTCTTGCCCCCAACGGTCAGACTTGCGGTCACTTTCCCCGTCTCCAATGGCTTGAAATCCTTCAAGTGCGTGAAATGCGCCGTTATCTCACTCTGCTCGCCCGCCACGAATGGCATCGCTTCGGCATACACCTCAAAGTCGTCGCTGTATGCCGTCAGTTGTATGCTTTCATGATGTATATCCTCATCCCCGTGGCTATGCCGGCAACTGATGCACACCACCGCAGCCACTGCCGTAAGCAGTGTTGCAACCCTATGTTGTATTTTCATTTTTCAGGACATTATTAGTGCTTGTCTTTTTGTTGATTCTGAATAATCTGCCTTATGCAGGCAATGAAAGGGAATCAGCAAAAAGGCGGCGCACGGAGTCCGTTAGTGCGATATATAGGCGCAAGATGGTCGTCATCATCGTATGGTTGTTGCCGATATGCGTATGCAGTCACCTCCGGCTGCGCTACAACGATATACCTGCCAAAGTCAGCATCATAACCAGGCTGGTTATCATCGTAACCAGGCATGTTATTCTGCTCAAATGCCTCCTTAGCCGGCGCATAAGCCTCGTTGATGAGACACTCGCCCGAATCGTTGTCATGATGGTGCGAGTTGGCGCATTGAGCATGAAATCGCTCCTCATCGGCATGACCGCCTAAAATATTGACAACGGCGGCGAAACTCTTGTTGTGGTGATGATGCGGAACAACAGCATGCGCCAATATGACGACATTGGCGAACAGCACGAAAAATGTGGAAATTGTTCTTCTCATCCTGCGGTATGTATTGATGCTCCGCTCTCGCGAACGGTGCAATCTTGCCGACAAAGATACGCAGAAGTTTTTGCAACTCGGTTGCAAAGTTTTGTGCAACACTCAATGATGCCGCTCGATTCCCATCCACTTGCGGATGCGGCGAGCAACGGAGCGGGTGATGTGTGAGAAATTGCCATATCGCAGGCTAAGCCAAAGCTCTTCAAGCGAGTTCTGCACCTTTATCCACGGATGATTCCATGCATTCACGCGGTAGAGGCGGTCGAGATAACCGACATTCTCAATGATGTATTTCGGATGTCTGAGCGGAAAATCAAGTTCGTGGCGCTGCATGGTGAAGATGCGGCGCAGGCGGTGAGGCGTGGTCTTCAGTTCTGCGGAGAAGTGGGTAGAGTCTGCCATCAGTCCGATGTTGTTAATTTGATTCTTCGTTGGCATGATGGCAAGGCCGGATTGGAAAAGCATAGATGCCCAGAAGATGGTTTCATAATATTCCTTTCCACTTTGACTATGATCATGAAACATCTGAAGCATATTGGATCTATATTTACGTTGCTGTGCCAATGCTGCAAGTTGCTTCATATTGTAGTCATCATGAATAAACGAATAAGAACCATCCCACTGGTCTATCACTCTCCGCCATGATGCCCATCCCCAGATACTAAAGGCAGAGGTGAAGAAATAGCTATCGGGTACATCGGATGTAATTTCATCGACATTGAAGCCTGCAATCATCGTAATGCGTTCGTCGTGTTCATAACGGTCGAGCATCTCCTTACAGAAAGGGAAGAACGATTGGGTAGGCACGTCGTCATCTTCCAATACGATACACTTATCAGCAATTGAGAATGCCCATTTTTGTGATACATATTCCGAAGGATCGCATCCGAGGTTGTGTTCTTGATAGTTGCGATGCACCTCGCACTCCCAATCGATGTTCTCATCACTGACAATCTGCCTACAAGCCTCAATGCCCGCCATGTCTTTCTCATTGCGCGGCCCATCTTGATATAGAAACAGCCGCGATGGGCGCGCCTTGCGCACTTCCTCAAACACCCGTGCAAACGTGTCGGAACGGGTGAAGAACAATAACAATACTGCGATGTCGGTCTTGTAGGGATGCTTCATCTGTTTATATGTTTTTTAGCACTATTGCTGTGCAAAGATAAGCAAAATTTTGATGTAAGTGTTTGTGATTTACAAAAAAATTATGTAATATTGCCGGCCAATAGACAATATTGTTACAATGTTAGAAGCTAAGATTACAGAGAAAAAGCAACGCCTTCACTGGCTTGACGCATTGCGGGGATTTACGATGATACTGGTGGTTGCCAATCATGTAGCGCAACAAGCCTTTTTTCAGCTTCCTAAGCTATCATCCTCACTACCGTTTCTGCTGCTATTCCGTATGCCGCTGTTTTTCTTCATCAGCGGCTTCTTAGCTTACAAGGCAGGATTGGTATGGAATGTGCGGGTATTGCGTGACCTCTCGCTAAAGAAAATACGTGTGCAATTAGTGCCTACGGTAGTATTCTTCACGCTTTTCATGGCTCTGATTCCCGCTCACTTTTGGGAGTCGGTGTTAGAGGGGCTTCATTCATCGATGAAAAGCGGTTATTGGTTTACGTTGGTGCTATTGTATATGTTGCTGATATATTATGTGTTCTGCTATATTGAAAGTAAGCTGCGGCTTCCGTCATGGCTGCCCATCACGATATTGCTGATTATCTCTCTCTTATGCTATGAAACGTGCTATCTGCCGCGCACATTCTCATGGGCGCAGGGATACAAGGGAACTCCCAACGAATTCATGTGCTACTCCAGTGTAGTGGAATTGTTTCGTTATTTCCCGTTCTTCCTCTATGGCAACATCGTGCATCGCTACTGGAGTCAGACGCAGCGTATTATGGACTCACGATGGTTCTTCCCTGTGCTCATCGTGATTGTGATTCTCTCAACGATGGATGTGCTGAAATGGCATACGCTGCGTATGGAGTGGACTAACATTCCTCGAACGCTGGCAATGTTCTGTCTATTGACCATCGCCTTTATGTACTTCCGCCATTATCAGGACTATTTTTCGCAGCAAACTTGGATTGGACGTTCTTTGCAATATATCGGCAGGCGCACGCTTGATATCTATGTACTGCATTTCTTCTTTATGCCCAATCTACCGGATATAGGTACTTTCTTTAACGAGCATAAGCATAACTTTGTGATTGATACAACAATGTCGGTAGTTGTGGCATTGCTTATTATTGGCTTCTGCATCATCACCAGCAATATTCTGCGCATCAGCCCATTTTTCAAGAAATATCTATTCGGGCGTTAATAGTGCGTATGCCGGCGCAAAAGGAAATCTATGCAGTCATCCAAAATGCGTACGCGTGCTATTTTCATCACCGTATAATATAGCAGGGCGGCAATGATAATCTTTGCCATCATTAGTGCAAAGGGCGCATTAATCCAACGTGTAATTTCGTAAGTAGCCGCAAGTACAGCCACGGCAACAAAGGCAAAGGGTATAATATCTTTCAGTAGCATCGTGAGCCGATAGCCCGTTAGCCGTTGCGTGAAGTAGTGCCATACGAACACCCATAAGATATTAAGTGCTACATTGGCAGCCACCATCGTCTGAATGCCCAATGGATAGATGCTTATCATCAGCAAGACTTGCAGCGCGCCTAAGACAGCGGTACACCAGAGATAGATGCCACTCCGTCCACAACTTATAACCGTGTTCGACATAACTGTGTTCAGCGGCATAAAAGCTCCGCTAATGCACAACAATTGTAATAGTTGAACACTATCAAGCCACTTCTCGCTGATAGTTATCACTATCAACTCTTTTGCCACCAATCCAAAACCGAACAACAGGGGGAAACTGATAAAAGCGGTGAAGCGCATCAGTTTACGCAGCACACGTAAACGCCGCTCATGGTCATCACGAATACTTACCATTACTGGTTGTGAAACTTGCGTGAGCATTCCTTGCAGCATGTAATAGCATTTGGTGTTCCATTGATAGGCTTGGTTATAATAACCCGTAGCTTGTGCAGAATAGTAGCGTCCCAACAGGATATTAAGCACGCTGTTGTTGATACAGGTCAGTATGCCCGACACCAGTATCTTGCTGCTGAAGCGGAACATTCGCTTAATCGGTGTGAAGTCCACGTGCCACGAGGGTCGCCACGGGGAATAATGCCAGTAGAGCAGGGTGCAAGTCAGCACGTAGATGTTTGTCTGGGTGGCTAATGCCCAGTAACTATATCCCTTCCAAGCCATCGTAACGCCGATGGTGCTTGAGAGCAACACCGCCGTCATACCCGCCTTGGCTTGTTGCTTGGCGCGCAAGTTCTTGAAAAGATAGGCCGATTGTGCTGCACCAAAACTGGAGAATACGAATCCGAGAAATGCGTAGCGGCATAATGGGATGAGTTCGGGTGTGTGGTAATAGGCTGCAATCAGTGGGGCGCAGAAAAACAAGATAACATACAATCCGCTGCCCATAAGAATATTAAACCAGAATACGGCGTTATAGTCATTGGGCGATGGATCGTCCAGGTTAGTCAATGCCGTCTTGAATCCTCCCGTCTGCAATTCTGTTGCTATCAGCGAGAAGACACTGATCATCGCAATCATACCATAGTCAGTAGGAGAGAGGATGCGCCCGAGGATGATGCCGAACAACAATCCAAGCAATTGCTGCACGCTGTTGTTCATACCTCCCCAGAACAATCCTTTCGCCGTTTTCTCCTTCAGACTTTCCGCCATATTTGCCTATTCGTCGTAAATCTCTAATTTCCCTACGTGCAATTGTAATTTGTTCACATCGGGCAGTTGCATATAGTCGCCATATAATAAGGTCAAGAGGGTGTGGCTGTCATTGGGCACGGGAAACGTATGCCCCTCGAATTCTGCTTCAGTTAGCGGCAGAATAGTCTCTATCGGGCGGGGTGAGTGAAAGGGAATACCAAAGCCCAATGTTCCTTTTGCTTTCAGTAATCGGCTGAAGGCACGCATCATCGGGTAAAGCACCTTTTCGTTCATTCGGGTAATAAGCCTTACTTTCCACATCTCTTTGTCATCTTCGCCCATTTGCCTTATGATCTTATAGACATGCCCTTGCAATTTCTCCGACAGCAGATGAAGCCATATTGGATGGCGATGAACGGGAAATACATCTATGTAAACACCCTGTTCCTTCCAGAAACGATCATACCGATTGACTTCCTCTAAATGAGAGCGGCGGTCGCGCACCTTTGCATAGAAATAGAAATAGTTGCGATCCGTCTGTGTGCATTGCAGTGCCATATTAGGTGGCAGTTCCACGGGCAATACTTTCAGCAGCCGCTGATAGTCTTCCCAAAGCATCTCAATGTCGAGGTCATCATCCCACGGAATAAAACCACGATGGCGCATCGCTCCGAGCAATGTTCCGCTGCCCAGCCAATACGGTATCTTATGTTTCTTGCATATACGATCCACCTCCAAAAGGATTTCCAGCATCCGCATCTGTTGCCGTCTCAACAGGGAGTCGTCAGGATTGAATCGCTGGCGAAGTTCTTCGGGGGTGATGGATAGTTGCATTGTCTTACAAGTTAGTTTAAACAACTCATTCCCCACTCACAAACACGGTCTATTGTCGGTGCGGGGATTCCTTTTTCTTGTGCCAAACGGGCGAGAATCTCTAAGCCGAAAGGAAAGTCTTCCCGAAAATAACGACTGTTAAAGTCGGGAACATATCCTTCATCTACTTTCCGCATCGGGGCGGCAATACCCTTGAAGGCTGTAATGCTGCGCAGTTTTCGGGCCAGTGATTCTGCATCGTGACTTTCATAAAATTCCAATATAGGCATGACGCATCCTGGTGCAACGGGAAGAACTTGCAGCAAAGCCTGCAATTCGTTGTCCATATCGATATAAAGTCGGGCTGCCTCTTCCGTCCATTCCTCATAGAAAAGAGGAATGCGCGAATAGACTTCCCCTTCATGCCAGTTGTGCCAAAGAGAATAAAGGCGCGACGGATGGAGCAACGGATTACTGTTGGAGAGGCTGGCCTCATAATGATTGTTCAACAATCGAATCGGAGTGCGGAGCATTGTTTCCAATGCCGAGCGCAACTCTTCTTTTTCATTCAGTCGCTCTATTGCCAAATGGAGACAATCCTTATAACCTAATAATCGTGCCCGATGGCCGTAGTCCACAAGACGGGAGATGAATGGCACACGCTGGAAACCAAACAGGGAAGTTGTTGGCGGCAGCACATTCATCGCCTCGAAGAAGAAGCCTGTACTGCTGACCACACTCCCGACGGCAGTTGATGGTTTCAGGTAATCCTTTATCTGCAAAAGCACCTCGTGTATTGAGAACCCTGGCAGGCAAAGCAGCACAATGTCTGCACCGCTAACTGCTTTTTGCGGGTCGCTATAAATACCATAAAGTTGCCCCGATAACTCCTCACCCGAAGGAGTCGCCACAACCAACTGGCGACTCCATTGCTCTGGTCGGCGAGTGAATAAAATGACCTCATGCAGATTCTGGGCAGCGATGAACCCTGCTACAACATGCCCTAAATTCCCGCCACCGCAAATACAGACCCTCATTGCTCGTCTAACTCTTTAAGTGCCGCAAACAGTTGATTATTATCAGCGCTATTTCGGATAGAGACTCGGATATAGTTCTTTCCTCTCAGGTAGTTCTTCGAGTTGCAATCCTTAATCATTATCTCATAGTCAGCCAACAATCGCTTTGTGAGTTCTTCGGTAGTGAATTTATTCATCACCTCAAGGCAGAAGTAATTAGCCTGTGTGGGTATCACCCTCAAGTAAGAGATTTGGCGCAGCATCTTCTCAAAGCGATTCCGCTCTTTGATAAATTGATGGCACGCCTTATGATAGTCTGCCTCGTACTTTCCGAAGATTTGCAGATAGAACTCGGCAAACGAGTTGATATTCCAGATGGCCACATCACGTTTTACCTGCTGAATCAGTTTGGTGTCGGCACTCGCCATAATTCCCAGACGAAGACCTGGTACGCCGTATGACTTGGAAATGCTTTTCATCACCACTAATCGCGGATATTGCTCCAGAATCTCATCGTGTATCAACGAATTGTTCTCGAAGTCATCGCTGAAATCAACGAACGATTCATCTACTACGAGATTGATATTCTGCGCTTTGCTCCATTCACAAAGCCGCAGCAGCCCGCTTTGGGGTATGAAATTACCCGAGGGATTGTCGGGGTTGATAATCAGCAGCGTCTTGATGCCTTTGCCGGCAAAGAAGCCTATCAAGTCTTCCGCTGTATATTTCAAGTCTTGATTGTCGGGGAAATAGGAAATGATGTCTTCCTTCCTGAGCCGATTGGGATACTCTTCAAACGTGGGATAGACGACTCCTATCTTCCCCTCATGCCGCCCCATCAGGCTCTTGATGAGTTCTGCCGCTCCATTGCCCACAACCGTATAGTCGCACTTAATGCCGAAATATTTCCCAGCCAATAGTTGCATCACTGACATACCCGAAGGATATTCCGTGAGCAGTTTATCGAAATTCGAACGCAACTCGTCTTTCATACGCGGCGTCGGGAAATAGGGATTCACCAGATAGCAGTAGTCCAACATCTTCGGAAAGCGCCAGTGGCCTCCATAGCGATAGTTAAACCGACGCAGCATCTCGTCGCCTTCAGCAAAGATCGTCTCGGCAATATCCAAGTCTTGCACATCGTCTATCTCATACCATTTCTCATTCCCAATCGGCAACGCTTTCAGATCCACGCTGTCAATCAGCGTGATGACCCGCAGCACCTGCTCATAGTATTCATTGTTGCCCATTGCCTTGCTATAGGCATCGAGGAATGGCACGTACTTCTGACGGGAGAACTCGCGGGAGAACTTGTAGATATTGACCGTCTTGTAATACTGGCCAACGTCCTCGTATCGGAAAGCCTTCTTGGGTACGAAGTTGATGATGTTGTTGTCGTGGTCTATGCGCACCATCGTCCCGTCCATCCATGCTTCGTATTTCGCAACCAGCGCAAGGTTTGGATAGGGATTCTCAACAATCATGGGGATGAGACGGTCACTGAAAATGAGGTCGCTCTCTATTAGTAGCGTGTCGTCTTCCTGTAACCTGTCTTTCACCAACGCCAGCGAGTAGATGTTGTTGGTCTTGTCATAAACAGGATTCTCAGCATACTCGATTCTCAGACGGTCATCGTAGCGATGACTTATATAGTCCTTCAGTTCCTGCCCTTTGTAGCCTACGACGATGGTTACTCGCTCCAATGGCTGCTGTGCCAACTGATTCAGCAGACGGTCGATGAGCCTCACGCCATTCACAGGAACCATACATTTCGTATTGTCCCGCGTGTAGTCTCCCAACCTGCGGCCCATACCCGCCGCCAAGATTATCGCCTGCATCTTTTTCGTCTGTTACCCCACCTGACTCCCCGGCTTCACATCTTTCGTAGTCGTCACCACGCTGAGGCTCTCGTCAGCATCCACGGCGGAGAGGATCATACCCTGGCTCTCGATACCCATCATCGCGCGGGGGGCGAAGTTGGCAACGAAGAGGATACGCTTGCCCACCAATGCGGAGGGATCCTCATAGAAGGCGGCAATGCCGCTGAGGATGGTGCGGTCGGTACCCGAACCATCGTCGATGGTGAACTGCAGGAGCTTCTTCGATTTCTTCACCCGCTGGCAGTCCTTGACGAGACCTACGCGAATGTCGAGTTTCTCGAAGTCCTCAAACGATACGGTGTCCTTTATGGGCGCTGCCTTGTAGGCTGCCGCCTTGTTGGCCTTCTTCGTGGCCTCAAGCTTGTCGAGTTGCGCCTGTATGGTCGCGTCTTCTATCTTCTCGAACAGCAGGCTCGGCTCTGCCAATTGGTGACCCGCCTTCAGTAGGTCGGTGCCGCCCAACTGCTCCCACTCGAAGTGCTTGATGTTAAGCATCTCGCGGAGGCGCTTTGAGGAGAAGGGCAGGAAAGGTTCGAAGGCGATGGCAAGATTGGCGGTCAGCTGCAACGAGATGTAGAGGATGGTCTCCACGCGCTTCATGTCCGTCTTCGCCACCTTCCACGGCTCGCAGTCGGTGATATACTTGTTGCCGATGCGCGCAAGGTTCATCGCCTCTTTCTGTGCATCGCGGAACTTAAACTGCTCAAGCAGACTCTCTACCTTCTCCTTCACGTCCTTGAACTCATCGAGTGCCGCGCGGTCGATATCCTGCAGTTCTCCGCACACAGGCACCACGCCCCCCCAGTATTTCTTCGTCAGTTGCAGCGCACGGTTCACGAAGTTGCCATATACGGCCACCAGTTCGTTGTTGTTGCGGTCTTGGAAGTCCTTCCAGGTGAAGTTGTTGTCTTTCGTTTCCGGGGCATTGGCGGTCAGCACGTAGCGGAGCACATCCTGCTTTCCGGGCATATCCACCAGATATTCGTGCAGCCACACCGCCCAGTTACGCGAGGTGGAGATCTTGTCGTTCTCCAGGTTCAGAAACTCGTTGGCGGGCACGTTGTCGGGCATAATATACTTGCCGTGCGCCCGCATCATCACGGGGAAGATCACACAGTGGAACACGATGTTGTCCTTGCCGATGAAGTGTACTAGCCTCGTCTCTTCATCCTGCCACCACTTCTCCCACGCGCCCCATCGCTCCGGCTGCTTCCCACAGAGTTCCACGGTGTTCGACACGTAGCCGATAGGTGCGTCAAACCATACATAGAGCACCTTACCGTCAGCACCCTCCACAGGCACGGGGATGCCCCAGTCCAGGTCGCGCGTCATCGCCCGCGGCTGCAGATCCATATCGAGCCACGACTTGCATTGCCCATATACGTTGGGCCTCCACTCCTTGTGCTCCTCCAGGATCCACTGCTTCAGCCACTCCTGATACTCGTTCAGTGGCAGATACCAGTTTTTCGTCTCCTTCAGCACAGGCGTGGAGCCGCTGATGGTCGATTTCGGGTTAATCAGCTCCGTGGGACTCAGGTCGCGCCCGCATTTCTCGCACTGGTCGCCATAAGCGCCCTCAGCGTGGCAGTGGGGGCACTCACCCGTCACGTAGCGGTCAGCCAGGAATTGCTTTGCCTCCTCGTCGTAGAGTTGCGTGGTCGTCTCCTCCGTCAGTTTCCCGTCGTCATAGAGCTTACGGAACCACTCGGCGGCAAACTTGTGGTGCGTCTCCGAGGTTGTGCGGCTGTAGATGTCGAACGAGATGCCGAAGTCCTCAAAACTCTTTTTGATCATCTCGTGGTAGCGGTCCACCACGTCCTGCGGCGTGATGCCCTCCTTGCGTGCGCGGATGGTGATAGGCACGCCGTGCTCGTCGCTTCCACCGATGAACATCACCTCGCGCTTTTTCAATCGCAGGTAACGCACGTATATGTCAGCGGGCACATACACTCCCGCCAGGTGTCCAATATGCACCCCGCCGTTGGCATATGGCAATGCTGCCGTCACGGTGGTGCGCTTAAAGTTCTTGTCTGCCATTTGTCTGAATACGTATTTATTAATTTGGGTACAAAGTTACTGCAAAATCCTGTGAAAACAAAGGAATTCCCTCCGTTTTAGCTACATACGTATTGATAATAGGTAATAAAATGTATAAAAATATAATGTTTATACATTGGTTTTCAAATAAGTGTAAAATATACAAAGTTAAAACATAATAGTATTGATATTCAATTATTTACGTTAAACGAAATAAAACTTTTCAAACAAATGTTATTTTTGAAATAACCTATAAATTTGTTTGGTTATTTCAATGTATTATATTATCTTTGCACCAGATAAAAATAAACTGCTACTGAAGCAGCAAGGATGTTCACTTGGATGTCTTAAACCGGTGATAACGGTAGCGGACTACTTACAAGTGGTACTATGATTAACACGAAGGAGAACGGCCTGGGAAGGTCGTTCTCCTATTTTTGGTATGATATGGAAAGGCAGTATTTACGCTATTTTTCGCTACCGCTATGCTATTGCCTGTGCAAAAATAGGCTGATAAGCAACCTTTGTTTCAATCTGGTTGATGTGAGGTCAAGTAGGCTTTGCCATCCACATCCTTCGTTCCTGCTCAGACATCTTCTCTATGGCATAGCGGAGCGTGGTACGCGCCATTTCGTGGGCATGCTGACGAAGGAAATCGCGGAGCAGATCCATACTGACACGCTTACCCATCTCGCGGAGCATCCAGCCGACAGCCTTGTGCATCAGGTCGTGGGAATGGTGAAGATGAATTTCCGCATAGCGCAGACACCAAGACGGGTCGCCTTGCTGAGAGGTCTTCCAAGAACTGACGATACTCATGCGCTGAAGCCACAGACAGGGGCTTTGAGCCAACGAGTCGAGGATGGTCAGCTTATAAGCTCGATTAAGGCTTGGGATTACTTTTTGAGGTTCTCCGTTCGTCATCTGAGTTTTTTCATCTAATTTTGGGAAATTAGAATCTGATTCTATGAGTCCTCTATCTGCCTCTTTGAAAGCCCCATCTAATTCTCTGAATATTTCACCAGACCCTTTGAATTCTTCACCTACCCTTGAATATGCTAAATCCTCCATTGGAGATTTGGAATCTATCCCTTTATTCACGCATGATAACCCATCAGGTGAATACTCGGGCATGCTACCGAGAAAGGTCGGTAACAACAACCAATGCCCAATAATCTTATGAACGGACAAGTCCACCAAATCCCAATTATTCGCACGCTCGGCGTATTTCAGATAGAGCTTCACAATTTCATCACGCTTGCGAGTCGCCTCCACATCATTCTCCAACCGCTTCGTCGCCAACTTTTCAAACTTTGCGACAAGTATCAGCAGACCGCAGAGCCTCACCTCGTGCCAACGGCTCATCAGCAATTCTGGCACTTCGCTCAATGCCAAATCCTTTGCCACTCTCACCACCTCCCGCGTACGCGGCACTTTGATACCGAGAAATTCGTCGCCATAGCCGTACTCCCCTGGTGCCGTCTTGAAGAAGCGCATTAGTATCTTCCGCTGCTTTTCGTCGCGGAGCGTTTCCATGTAGCTGATAATCTCTTTTGCCGTCATTGCCATGATAAACCCTCGTCATTTAATCTTGCGCAAAGATACGCATAAGTTTCGGAAAAGCAAAACAGGGATGTTGGATAAATGAATAACAAGGCATGTTATGCGGATAAGCAGGCATCTTACGCGCATAAGATGGCACCTTATTATTACCGCAAGGTAGGTTGTGTTTGGCGAGCGATATGCTCAACGCCTGCACCCCTGCCGTTTGGAGCCTCCAAATGGGGTGAAATCAGCCTCCAAACGATGCGTTTGCACGCTCCAAACGCCTGACGGGTCTAATACCACTTATAACCGTGCTCCTTGCAATAGTCGATGGCGGGCTGATAACCTTGGAAGGTGGACTTGCGAATCCATTTAAGACCGACTTTCTCATCCTGCTTCACGCCGTTGCCCGTCATGTGAAACCAACCGATGATGAACTGAGCCTGGGCATCGCCGCCATGCGCCGCAAGCTCATACCAGAAAGCACATTCCTCCAGATTCTTCTCCGCCCCGTCGCCGTTCCAATGCGCCGCGCCACAGTTCTTTTGCGACTGGATGTGCCCCTGAAACGCAGCTTCGCGATACCATAAGTAAGCCTTCTCATGGCTCACCTCCGTGCCTTGCCCGAGATAGTAGGCATTCGCCACGTTCACCTGCGATTGCACGTCACCCTTGTCAGCAGCTCTCAGATACCAAAAGAAAGCCTTCTCAACGCTCTTCTCTACCCCGTCACCCTTGTAATAGCACTCCGCCACGTTGAAGCAGCCATAGACATCATCAAGCAATGCCGCCTTCATGTACCACTCAAAGGCCAGCTCATGGTTCTCACGCACGCCGGAGCCACGATGATAGCACACGCCGAGATTGTTCATCGCCTTCGCGTCACCCTCGTATGCCGCCTTGCGATATGATTCCGCCTTGTCGCGCTCTTTCTGCATATCTTTTCCGCCAATCGGAAATTTTCCCGTTATATTCTTCTATGCACTACCCTATCACCGCCCCCACTCTCTCAATAACCTGCTCGGGTTTGATACCCTCAAGGCAGGCATAGTCACCACGGCGGCAGGGCTTGTTTCCGAAAATGCTGCACGGGCGGCAATCGAGGTCGGTTTGGATGGCATTCTCTTCTGACTGCTTGAAGCCCATAAACCCTGCGTAAGGATGGGTGGCCCCCCAGATGCTGACCACGGGTGTGGCGGTAAGCGAAGCGAGGTGCATATTGGCGGAGTCCATGGAGAGCATCACATCGAGGTGGCTCATCAGAATCAGTTCTTGGTATATGTTCTCGCAATACTTGCCCACGTTGAGGCATTGGCGGTATTGAGCGCACCAGAGACCGAAATACTTTGTTTCCTGCCTGCCGCGACCGAAGAAGAAGATACGTGCTTTTGGGTACTTTCTTGTCAGTTGAAAGATAATCTCCTCCATCGACTGAAGCGGATACACCTTTCCTTTATGTGCGGCAAAGGGCGCGATGCCAATCCACTGCTCGAAGTCCTTCTTGGGGCCTACTTCCTTGGGAAGCAGGTTTAGGTTGCCTCCCTCGGCGGGGAAGATAGAGTGGAACTGATTTATCTCCACGGGATAGCCAAGACGGGCAAATACATCGGCATAGTTTTCAAAGGAGGTGGGAAGTTGTTGCTTCACCTTATTCTTATCAGACACCAACTGACGGCGCAAACCGCGATGCTTGTCAATATGCTCCACGCGATACCTGCCCAGATTGAAGAGCATACGCAGATAATCGGAGCGAAGCACGCTATGCAAATCGGCAACCTTGGTGAATTGCTTGGCAACCAATCTTCGGTAGAGCGCGTTGAGACCCTTGATGCCGCGATACTCCTTTTGCAGGTCGGCCTCCATGAAGCTCACGTTTGGGGCGAGGTCTTCAAAGAGCGGCCGCGCCGTCTTCTTGCTCAAGACGGTGATGTGGATGTCAGGATACTGGGTTGCTACCGCCCACACCACGGGAACGGTCATCGCCACATCGCCCAATGCGGAGAATCTGATGACGAGTATGTGTTCCCTTTTCACTTCTTATTGTATAAAACGGGGTTGGTGGCTGGGTCGTTATACATCTTCATCTGCCGATACACCTTCATATACTTGCGCCCGGCAGCGATGTCCTCCAAGAGTTGGTCGATGGCAAGCGAGAGATCTTTCTGCTGCTCGAGCAGCACATCCAACTTCGCCTGACACCGGCTGATATGCTCAGCAGACGCATCCTTACGCTCCACTTGCTCCTGCATGTGATAGATTTTCAGTGCAAGGATGCTCAGACGGTCAATCGCCCAAGCAGGACTTTCCGTGTTGAGACGGGCATCCGGCAGCGGCTTCACATCGCTGTACTGCTTGCGGAAATAGGCATCTATCTCCTCCACCAAGTCCGTGCGGTCTTGATTGCTGCGGTCTATGCGGCGCTTCAGCGAGAGCGCCTCGATGGGCGCAATGTGCGGGTCGCGGATGATATCCTCGTAATGCCACTGGACGGTATCGATCCAGCATTTCAGATAGAGGCTGTGCTCGATGGTGTCCTTCGGGTATGGATTCCGTATGGGGGTGTCAATGTTGTCAGTCAGGTGATAATCATTGACAGCCCGCGTGAAAATTAGGTTTGCCTGTTCTGCGAGTGACATAATTCATTTCATTTAGTCCGGCAAAACTACTGAAACTTTTTCAAATAGACAAGAAAAGCGTGTTTTTTCATTTTATTTTATGCACAAATACCCCGTTTGTGTGCAAAACAGGGTCAGTTTTTTATCAAAATGCTTGCGTAAGTGGAAGAAAATGTGTTACTTTGCACCCCGAAAACGGCAAAAGCCGGCTTTTTTCAAGATAGCAAAATCATTATTAACACTTTAAAGTATTACAATTATGTCAGAAATTGAAAGCAAAGTAAAGGCAATTATCGTTGACAAACTCGGTGTTGACGAGGCAGAAGTAAAGGCTGAGGCAAGTTTCACCAATGATCTGGGCGCAGATTCACTGGATACCGTAGAGCTGATTATGGAGTTCGAGAAGGAGTTCGGTATCTCTATTCCCGACGACAAGGCTGAGAAGATCGGCACCGTTGGCGACGCCATCGCTTACATCGAGGAGAACGCAAAATAATTTTCAAATCCAATCATTGAAAATCGGAAATTGGGAATTATGACTTGCTTCGGCCTCGGTCTGAATGTCGGAGTAATCATAATTCCCGATTTTCTTTTTTTATAAAACCCCCAATCAAACAATCATGGAATTAAAAAGAGTAGTTGTAACGGGACTCGGCGCAGTAACGCCTGTCGGCAACACTCCTGAGGAGATGTGGAAGAACCTGCTCGACGGCGTGAGCGGAGCAGCCCCCATCACAAGTTTCGATACAACCAATTTCAAGACGACATTCGCCTGCGAGGTGAAGAACCTGAACATCAATGACTACCTTGACCGCAAGGAGGCACGCAAGATGGACCGCTACACGCAGCTTGCGATGATTGCCGCCAAGCAGGCAATGGAGGACAGCAAGATGGATCTTGAGAAGGAAGACAGAAATCGCATCGGTGTAGTCTATGGCGTGGGCATCGGCGGTATCAAGACCTTTGAGGACGAAGTGAAGTATTACGGTCAGCACGAGGCTGATGGTCCCAAGTTCAATCCCTTCTTCATCCCGAAGATGATTGCCGACATTGCTGCCGGACAGATTTCCATCATGTATGGCCTTCACGGTCCCAACTACATCACGGCTTCTGCCTGTGCATCTTCTTCCAACGCGCTGGCCGATGCCTTCAACCTCATTCGTCTGGGCAAGGCAAACGCTATCGTGGCAGGTGGTGCCGAGGCTGCTATCTGTGCTACTGGCGTAGGTGGCTTCAATGCTATGCACGCGCTTTCCACCCGCAACGATGACCCGCAGCGGGCAAGCCGTCCGTTCAGCGCAAGCCGCGACGGATTCGTAATCGCCGAGGGTGCAGGCTGTTTCATTCTTGAGGAGCTTGAGCATGCGAAGGCTCGTGGCGCAAAGATCTACGCGGAGATGGTTGGTGCCGGTATGAGTGCCGATGCGCATCATATCACGGCCTCTCACCCTGAGGGACTTGGCGCGAAACTCGTGATGCAGACCGCACTTGAGGATGCAGGTATGAAGCCCGAGGATATCGACTACATCAACGTTCACGGAACATCCACACCCGTGGGTGATATCTCCGAGGCGAAAGCCATCAAGGAGGTGTTCGGCGATGCAGCCTACAAGCTCAATATCTCTTCCACGAAGTCTATGACAGGCCACCTGCTTGGTGCTGCCGGTGCGGTGGAGGCTATGGTGACTGTGCTTGCCGTGCAGAACGATATCGTTCCCCCGACCATCAACCACGAGGAGGGTGATGAGGATCCTGAGATTGACTACAACCTGAATTTCACATTCAACAAGGCCCAGAAGCGTGAAGTGCGTGCCGGACTTAGCAACACGTTCGGCTTCGGTGGCCATAATGCTTGCGTGGTGTTCAAGAAGTATGAGGCCTGATAACTTTATCGACCGCTTAAAGCTCCCTTTCCGTAAGGAGAAGGAGCTTTTTTCTTCACTATACGAGATTCTGGGCTTTTACCCGCGCAACATTGACTACTACAAGCAGGCGTTGATGCACAAGAGCATCCGCAAGCGCAACGAGAAGGGCAGGCCTTTGAACAACGAGCGATTGGAGTTCCTTGGCGATGCGATTCTCGATGCAGCAGTGGGCTATGTAGTCTATAAGCATTATGAGGGCAAGCGTGAGGGTTTTCTGACCAATACGCGCTCGAAACTTGTATCGCGTGAGACGCTCGGAAAATTAGCCAACGAGATGGGTCTCGGCAATCTGCTGCTTTCTGCAGGTCATTCTACCTCTCATAATAGTTATGTAGAGGGTAATGCCTTCGAGGCGCTTGTCGGCGCCATCTATCTCGACCGCGGCTACGATGCCTGTATGTGGTTCTGGGAGAACCGTGTGCTTGGCAAGTATATCAACATCGACAAGGTGGCCTTCAAGGAAGTCAATTTCAAGTCCAAGTTGTTGGAGTGGTCTCAGAAAAACCGTGTCCGTATAGAGTTCCGCATGCTGAAGCAGAAGAAGGACGACAATGGCAGTCCCATCTTCAGTTTCCAAGTACTCTTGGAAGGCGTAGAGGGTGAGAAGGGTATGGGTTACTCCAAGAAAGAGGCTCAGCAGCGTGCGTCCAAGGATACTTTGCAGCGTCTTCGTCGCGAACCGCAATTCATTGACTCTATCTTCGCCGCCAAGACCGAGCGCACGAAGATGGAGGAGGAGCCTGCGATGGCTGTCCCGAGTACGGAGCAGGAGTCCGAGGATTTCATAATTTCGCAAGAGCATGCCGTTTCGGGTGAGCAGTCTTTTTCTGGCGGTAATGCCAACGATGCTGATGCATCTTCGGCTGCCTCTGATTTCAAAGCCTCTGTTTCTGGTAGTAAGGCTTCTAATTCCAATAGCAGAGCGGGTGCTCCCGCCGCCAAAGCGACTGAAATATCCGACTCTTCGACTGCTCATAAAACAGCTAAAAGCATCCCTACCTCAAAAACTACCACTTCCGATGCCCTTGACAATGAATTTGACCTCTCCGACCTCTCCATCACACCAAAGGAGAAGACTCGCGAGGAAATCATTGCCGAAGCAGAGTCAGCAGCTTTTGCAGAGGATAATTAAGGCTATCGCCGATTTGAATAATGTGGCGCCTTGCCACGATAAGATGCCATCTTGTTACCATAAGAAGCAATCTTATGACAATAAAATGGCATCTTATGACCACCGAATGGCATTGCAATCAAAGTAAACCTCTTATAGAAGAAAAACAGCCGCAGGGAACACCTACGGCTGTTTTCTTATCCTTCCCACACATCCACTGCATTCAGCAGCCGCTCGAAGGAATGCTCGTAAGCCTTGGGATAATAGAATGCAAGCACATACCACGCATTGTTGCGGAGCACATACTTTGCCCGATAGCCATAGCCGTCAATAAAACCTCCGTTTTCGTGAAGCGTTCCGGCAATGACGAACGAGTCACGCCTTAGTTCCGTGTAAGCGGCATATCTCTCCGCAGCCACCTTCGCCATCATTTCCTTGGGAGAGAGACGACTGCGATTGGGAATCACCGAGGTTTCCAGCACGGAGTCAATTTGCGCATCGTGATAGGCAAAGCGGTGGTGGCCAAAACTTGCATCCTCGCCCTCCACTTCCTTGGAAAAGAAAGAAGGATAGCGCACCACGAAACCGCAATCCCGGTCTTCAAAGGCACAAAACCGGTCGCTGTTAATCTGCTCCCGCAATGTCTGCCCATAGTCTGCAAACTTGTCACGGGGCGACCAGTAGTCGATGCTCACGCAGGCAATGATTCCCAAAAATAGGATGGCAAAGAATTTCCGCATAATAAACTTGTGAGCAGCTGGATTACTTATTCTTAGCTACGTACTCGTCAGCCTTCTCCTTCATGCGAACAGCACGCTTTTCACTATCGGGGTGCGATGAGAACATCTTCTGAATCGCGGAAGCCTTGGCACCCTTTGACAACTCAACCAACTTGTTGAGTCCGTTTGCCATGCCATAAGGGCTGAAACCATGCTTCACCGCAAACTCAAAACCGTATTCATCGGCGGCATACTCCTGCTTCTGCGAGAACTTGGCATCCATGAGTGCAGTTGCCAAGTCGCCAAGCTGAGAATCGGATAGTTTACCCACCACGCCACCAGCTGCGCCCGCAGCATTAACAGCGGCAGAAGCCAAATAAGCATTTTTCATGGCGTTCTTCACATCGTGATGCACAACGTGACCAATCTCGTGGCCGATGATAGCCATCAGCTCGTCATCATCCATGATGTCCATCAGCGAGGAGAACACGCGGATAGAACCATCGCCGCAAGCGAAAGCATTGATGTCAATCACATAATAGACCTTGAAGTTCAGCGGCAGCCCGTCCACCTCTGTAATACCGGCAGTAAGGCGCTTCAGGCGAGCATCATATTCCGTGGTATCGATTGGGTTATGCTCGTCCATCCACACCACCGACTCATGGCTCATGCGGGCGATGTCTGCATCAGAGAGCGTGATGGCACTGCCCACGTTGCCGACTGCCTTAGCTACTTTCGAGGTGTTGATTGTGCGGTTTCCGATTTTCAGTTGAGCGTGTGTTGCGGTTGCGCCGCATATCAGCAGGCCAACCAACAGAATCAATTGTTTTCTTAACATAATGCTAAAAGTTATAAGTTGAATTTCGTTTGCGGCAACAAAGGTACGTATTTTTCCCGTTTCATGCGCTTTTTTATGCTGAAAAAATCGGTATCAAATACCGTTCCATTTCCAAGCCAAAAGTTTGGAGGCTGAATTCGGGTCGTTTGAAGGCTGAATTCAATGCGTTTGGAGGCTTCAAACGATGCGAATGGAGCCTGTATGCGGTTTGTAACTACCCTATATACAATTTGTATATATAGAAAATACTGGTTGTATATGGTGTGGTTACAAAACGAATACACCCTATGGAGGTCTTGTTACGCGAAAAAATCTATTTCAGGTTGCCAATATATTCATTATTACCGCTTGAAGTCTGCCAATTAGATATATAGTTCCCCAATTTAAATCCCTGCCAACGCATCCAATCAATGGAACTTTTGGCAGGGATTTTTTAATCAATATCCCGAAAGGAAAGGAGTAGGATAACTCGGCTTCTTACAGATACACCCCGAAGGAGAGAGATTGGAAATTGCTGTTATCGCTGTAGGCGGACTGGAGGGTGCTCATTGGGGAATACTTGCAATAGGCACCGATGCCATAGATGTTCAAAGTGCCCATAAGGTCAAGCGTGAAGGGCTTTTGGTGGATATGCTTCGCTACATCCTTGTGCGATTTTCCGTCTGCATCCTCATAGCGGGTCTTGATGCTACCGTAGGTGTTGAAGTTAAGGACTACGCCGAGCGAGAATGTGCCGGAACGCGCAAAACGGTACTTCCACATCAGCGGCACGTTGAGGCTGAACACCTTGATGCGCGAGAATTTTGGTTCGCTGCCAGCGGGATAAGGTTCGGTATAGATTATGCCATCATCCGCCTTAGCGAAACGATTAAAATCCGTCATGCGATAGTTGCGCCATCCGATGCCGAAGCCCATAGAAAATCCGTGATGGCTGCCGGCGAAGAAACGATTTGCCTCGGCTATTGTCCAAAACAGCTCCCACGAACTGCCGACAAGCACTGATACAGGGTTATCAGCCCCTACGGCTGTGCAAAGCCCTACCCCGAAGTGGGAACTGACAAATCGACTCGCGCGCAGGCCAGAGCCATTCCGCCCCTGACCACTACCAAGCGTAAAGCCCCAGTCCTTATTGATGAATGTCTCACTGACATAGTTGGAATCCACCAACTGGATGCTCGTCTCATAGGTATATTGGCTGTCGTTCTCACTGCCATACACCTTTACTTTCTGGATGGAGTCACCTGTGATGATTCTCACCTTGCGCGGACCGTGGATGGTCAGCGTGTCGTTTCCCTGCGCGTTTGCCGCGAGCGCCGCCGTCAGCAAACACAGTGTCAATAGTTTCTTCATATTCTTCCTATGCTTTTATTTCAGTATTTCCTTCAATGCGTCAAACGAATCGAGTGCGCCCTCCATATAGACCACGGTCACCATATTGCCGTTGCGCCTATAACTCAAGAAGCGATTTTGCCCGTCCTTCGGGGAAAGTTGCATCATGAGCGTTTCCTTTGAGTGACTCTCCCGGTCGAACCAATTCTCTGCCGACTGCGCAGCCGATGTGCGGCGATCCAATTCCACCAATTGATGAACGCGCTCTATTTCCCTTTTAGTGCCTTCGAAGCGCACGCTTCGGAAGTATGTCAGCCGATACTTGCTCAGCATCTTACCCTTCACCCGTGTCTCCACCATCTGCTTCTGCCGCACCACCTTGCCCTCAAAGAGCGGATTGATGTTCAGCCCGCTCTGGGCGTGAACCGCCATTGGCAACAGCAATACCGCCGCAAAAAGGATGGCCAATAACTTCAATCTTCGTCTCATATCTCAATCTCCAAATAATTCATTTAACTGACTTTCCACCGTGGCTTCTGGACTGTCCTCAACCACTTCGCCCATCGTGCGCCTCATCTCCTGCATCACGATAGCCTCATCCGTGCATTTCCTGCCATACACGTACGCCACGCACTCGTCTTCTGTATCACTGCCGACTGCCCATCGTAATCCTACCATAATGACTGCACCTACCACACAGGCGGCTGCCAACAGGGCGAGCAGTTTCCTGCGCACTGCCATGCGCGCCCTGCTGAGCGTCTTCCGTACAGCCACTTCCGTAGAACCAAGTACCAAGGCAATTTCCCGCATCTCCATGCCTTCCAAATGGCGCATGCGGAGAATAGTGCGCTGTGTGGATGGCAGCGTATCAATGACTTGCATCATGCGCTCTATCTGCTCTCCGTCATCACCTGGGTCTTCCGCCTCCGCCAACTGCGTGATGTCCGTTGTCGGCTGCTGCTTACGAAGTCGGTCAATGCAGAGGTTGCGTGTTATCACGGCGGCGATACCATCTACGGGTTGCCGCAGTTCATCGCGCATCAGCCATAGCTTCAGCATCACATCCTGTGCGATGTCTTCCGCCTCATCCGTGTCGCCGAGACACTTCCGAGTCGTGTCGAGCACCCGCTGCCGGATTGCTGTCGCCTGCCGTATGTATTCCTCTGCTGTCATTCTATTTTCTTCGTCTTTATCTTATATACGGAGAAAAAGGGGATTTGTGACACTCGCAGTACAAAAAAATGACCCTATGCACACATATATACGCGTGCATAGGGTATGCATAAGAGTATCAGAGAGTATCTGAAAGCATCAGAGCGTGATGACCTGGAAGGCATACGGGGCGAGCGTAACCTTGCTACCTTCTGCCTTGCCATGCTTCATTTCCACCTGCTGATCTTCGGGTTTGCCACTGAAACCTTCCGTGTTAGCACCCTCTGGGATAGCAATGCCATGCACATTGAGCGTCAGTTCAACAGGCAGGGCATTCACGAGTTTCAGGTATCTCTTGCCCGTCTTAGAGTCATATACAAGGCTCGATGCCACACGATGACGCAATTCTGGAGCGATGTCTATGTGTGAGGAAACGTAGCGGTCGCCGCCATATACGGAGAACAATCGCTGCGTTTCATAAGCAGGCGTGGGTCTTACCTCCGTATTGGAGAAATAAATCATGTCGGGATCCCAGTTGTGATGGCCGTCCTTGGCAAGCATCGGTGCATAACTGGTCATCTCCACCACATCGCCGTTGCGCTCAATGTCCGTCAGATAGATAGCCTCAGCCAGTGCCGTCTCCACATTTGGGCGCTTCACTTTTGTGGAGGCTGCATACTCTCCGAGATACACCTTTGGCAGTGAACGATCATAGTTGTCATAGTAGTCGCGGTGGTGCATGAACCAACCCGTGGACTCATAATAGTGCTCGTCGGTCATATCCTGCAGTTCCGGGTGCTTCTTGATGAAGTCCCAACCCTCAAGATAATCGGCAGAGGGGGTATGGAAGGGACCTACCGTGCCACATATCTTGATTTCTGGATATTTCTCCCTGATGGCACGGCATATCATTTCGTAACGCTCCTCAAAGACCGTTCCGATGATATCCTCGTTGCCGATACCAATATACTTGAGGTTGAATGGGGCGGGATGACCTGCATCTGCGCGCATCTTTGCCCATTCCGATGTGGCAGGGTCTCCGTTAGCCCACTCTATCAGGTTGAGCAATTCTTGTATGTAGGCAGGCATTTCTTCCATCGGTATGCCACCTTGTTGCCCGCCGATGCCATCAGCATTATTGGCGGAATTCTGGCAAGGCACACCTGCCGCCAATACGGGCAGCGGTTCTGCACCAATATCCTCGCAGAACTGGAAATATTCAAAGAAACCCAAACCACGCGTCTGGTGATAGTGCCAGATGTTAAAGTCAGGCTTGCGATCCTGCAATGCGCCCACGGTATGATGCCAATGGTAGATGTTTTCCAAACCATTTCCGTGGCTCATACAGCCTCCTGGGAAACGCACGAACTTGGGATGCAGGTCAGCAATCACTTGTGCCAAGTCCTTGCGAAGTCCATTCTTGCGGTTCATAAACGTTTCCTGTGGGAAAAGGGAGATCATATCCACAGCCACTTCTCCGCCTTTCTGCGGGATAACCGTCAGCTGAGCCTTGTCGTCCGTCTGTTTTGCTTCAAGCACGGCGGTATATTGTTTCCACTCATTACCCTTTGCCTTTACGGAAGTCTCGGCAATCACGTTACCGCTCTGCCCTACAAGGCGGACAGTAAAGTTCTTCAAACCGCGCACAAACATAGAAAAATCATATTTCTTTCCCTTCGTGACGGCAATGCCATCCCATCCCTCATTGGTGATGGGTGTATCGGTAAGCAGTGCATAGTGCGGATTATTCACACTCAGCGGATTATCGGTGGCAATCTTTATCGGACTTGGCGAATGCCAGGCGGTGGTGGCATTCCATTCCTTGCGGTCTGCGGCGGTATATTCAAAGTCGCGGTTTTGAATCAACTCTGCGTAAAGCCCTCCGTCAGCCGCGTAACTGATATCCTCGAAGAAAATACCAATCAACTTGTCGCTGATTGCTTTTTCCTCGCCCGTGATAGTAAGCGTGGCGGTGAGCGGAGCGGTGGGAAGGATAGGATTTGAAGCATCATCGTGCATCCGCTCGGCACTCAAACGAGCGTCTTCCTTCATTCTGGTGAAATGGGAGGTGACGGTAGTCAATTCCTCTGGAGTCACCTCAAAAAGACAACCCTCTTGCAACTTCCCACCAACGGTAGCAGTATCGCGAGCCCATGCACTCTCATCCAAACGGCTCTCACTATCGCGACCAAATTTGCGGAAATCATTGGAAGCAGACACCACACGCTTACCATTGGAGGTCTTGTAATGAATATCAAACGTACCATCTTCATTGGCGACAATCACAGGCTTCTGACAAGGACTCGCCGATACAAAGGGATAGTCTTGCGGACGCCAAGTCACCAAGTCACGACTATAGGCAGCCGCAAAAGCAGGCGTCACGTTGTTTATTTGGAAGACTAATCGCCACGTACCATCCTTTGCACGGGCAAGTGAGGGGTGGTACATCTTCTTTTCAGCACCCCACGTGCCATAGTCACTTGCGCAGAGCTGACCGATTTCCTGCCAGCCCCCACCTGTCTCCTGAGCAATATGCAATCCTTCCCGCTCATTAGGGGAATAGATAAACACCCGGGCATTGCCCGTCTGCGCATAGGCACCTGCCACGGCAAACATAGCCACGGCAAGCGCCAAGGTTTTCCTAATCTTTCTCATGTCATCATTGTTTTGGTTGGTGAGCAGGCGGTTTTATCCGCGCTGCTCGATTTTCTTGTTGATATCATCTATCACCTCATCGGTCAGTTCATACTTCGAGATGATGAACATAGCGAGTCCCAACAGCAGGGCGGGGATGACGCAGACAAGCCACAAGATGCCTTGTTCGGCGAAGGTTGTCTGCTGCGTGGCGGCTGCATTGAAGCCCACGTATGCCAGCACTGCGCCAGGAACAACACCACCGAGTGCCATACCTGCCTTGAAGAAGATGCCCGTCAAGGCGTTCACGATACCGGAAATGCGTCTGCCCGTAGTGTATTCACCGTATGAGATGACCTCAGGGATGAGTGCCCACATATAGCCCGTTGCCACGATGACACCCGTGGACTTGATGAACTGGGCGACATAGACAATCCACATCTGCGACTTGAGCGACGGCACGACACTCACCACGTAGAGAATAGCCATACCCACGATGGCAACGGTCAGGAAGATGTTGAACATGCCACGCTTACCCACCTTCTTCTTAATGGCAGGCACAAGGGGCATAAAGATGAATGCCGGCACGGAACCGAGACCCATGAAGATGGCGAGTTGATCGCTCGTGGCCTGCAGGTTGCAGGTCATGTAATAACTACCGGCAGCATTGCCGACTGACATCATGGCGAAAGCGGTGATAAAGAAGAAAGCCACCACGCGCAAGGGGCGATTGCGAACAAACTCCGTCCAAAGGTCAGACACTTTCACGTCAGCCATATCCTTGTTGTCCATCACTACGCGCTCCTTTGTCTGCGAGAAGCAGAAGAATAGCAGCAGCAGCCCGACGACGCAATAGATAGCCATCGTGGTGAACCATGCACTGCTTGCCTCTGGTGTGCTGATAATCGCCTCGCCCGCCGCATCTTTCGGCGCAAAGAGTGCCACCACGAGGGGAATACCCGAAGCCACGCATAACCCGCCGACATTGGCAAGGAACATACGCACGGAGGTGAGGGTGGTGATTTCATCAGTGTCGCGCGTCAGCGATGAGTTCAGTGCGCCGTAAGGCACATTGATGAGCGTGTAAAGCATCGACATGCCCACGTATGTGACATAAGCATAAACCAACGAGGGCGCAAAACCGTTCCAGAAGCAAAGGACGGCAAAACCCGTCAGCGGGATACCACCAAGCACGAGATAAGCACGATACTTACCAAGTTTCGGGTTGTGCTTATCCACATAGGTGCCCACAAGCGGATCCCAAAGGACATCAACAAGCCGCACGACCAAGAACATAGTCGCCGCATCGGCAGGATCGAGTCCATAAACATTTGTGTAAAAGAACAGCAAATACATGCTGATGGTCTGATAAATCAGATTCTGCGCCAGGTCGCCCGAGCCAAAGCCGATGCGCTGGAGCCATGAAAGCTTATAAAAGCCTTTTGTCGTGTCTGTTGTCATAATGATTATTGATTGATTATTAGTTCAAATGATGACATGGGCAATCCGCTG
Organism: Prevotella sp.; assembly: GCA_022511065.1. GTDB lineage: Bacteria > Bacteroidota > Bacteroidia > Bacteroidales > Bacteroidaceae > Prevotella. The sequence continues at coordinate 79,793 of JAFLSG010000001.1, read as the reverse complement.
AGCGAGCGGACATTTGCCTTGATGGGGTTATCCTTCCAGGCATAGCGCACGGTGAGGGGCGCACTGGTAAGGGACTGGGGTGTCAGCGTGATGCGACTGCCTTCTGCAATAGCCTCCACGGAGCGGAAAAGCCCATCGCCGCCTGCAATCTCAAACTCATATATCGCACCCGGCTGAACGGGTTGATCGAGCGTCAGCACGACCTTTCCATCGGCAACGGCCCCCGATACAACCTCCGGCGAAAGCATCACCTTATTATTATATAGCAGGCGATCGAAGCACAGACCGATACGCTCAGCCACTTCCCGCTTGCGAAGCGGATGGATATCCACCGTCTCGCCCAAGTCGTTGATAACGGCAAGTTCTGCCCTTTCATCTGCCTTTGCCACTGTGCGCTGTGCCTCTCTGAGCCTTGCCCAACCACTATTCTGCGGTTGTTCACTCGGTTCCATGAAGTTTGCCAACTGCACGATGACGAATGGCATCTGAGCATCCCCCCAGCGATCGCGCCAGTTGCCCATCATCTTCTTCAGCAGATCAGCGTATGGGGCGGGGTTACCCGTGTTCGATTCACCCTGATACCATACAACGCCCGACAGGGCATAGGGGGCAAGGGGATAAAGCACGGCATTGTAGAGCGTCGTGGGCAGATTTTGCAAGGATACATCCGCGCTTGGACAAGATGGCATGTTAGCGCCATAATGATGCTTCCAATTTTCATAAAGTGGCATCTTATCAGCAGGAAGAGGGTTTTGGTTGAAACGGTCATCTCCGAACACTAACATATAAGGCTTTTCCTTGATGAAATGCACCATGCCATACTTGTTTACGAAGCGTATGGTAATCACGTTGTCACCCTCTTTGAGCAGACCTTCGGGAATATCGTAGCGGCGGGGAGGATACTGATAGTAAGTGCGCCCCACCTCCTTGCCGTTCACATACGTGAAGTCGCTGTCGAACAGCGTGCCAAGCAGCAATCGGGCGGGCTTGCCAGCGTGCTCTTTGTCTATCTGAACGTGCTGCCTCAGCCAGATGCTTCCGATGACACCACGTCCGTCTTTCTTTGCCCACTCCGTGTCGTATTGATTGACCGTCTGCCATGCGGAGTCATCGTAATCTGCCGATGTCCAATCCTCACGGATGCCGGGGTCACTTGCATCAAGCACGTTGCGCCATTGAATGTCGGCAAGTTGGTTTGCCCGCTGCTGCGCCTTCACCATCTCATCATTCTGATAGATGCGGGTCTTCTCTACAAGCAAGGGATAGTCTGCCTGAAGCGAGTCGGCGGAAATCCAAGCCTCGATGGGCGTGCCTCCCCAGCTGTTCACGATGATACCTTGCGGCACACCCGTCTTTTCAAACATACGGCGACCGAGAAAATAGCCGACGGCAGAAAAAGACCAAGCATTCTGCTTCGTGACGGACTTCCAGTTGATGGGTGTCGGCAATATATCATCCTTCACGCCATGCGTGTTCGCCTCGTTCTGCACGCGGAACATACGGATGGCGGGATTCTCATACGCATCTATCTCCCTTACATACTGCGGATAGACACGCTCTATCGTCACATCAATGTTCGACTGCCCCGAGCAGAGCCATACGTCGCCAATCAGCACATCCTTCAATTCCACCTCGTTCACTTTCAGCGCATAGGGTCCTCCCGCCTTCATCTTCGGCAGGTCTATGCGCCAGCAGCCATTCGCGTCGGCGATGGTGCGGTAGGTCTTTCCGTTGAAACTCACGGTTACGTTCTCACCGGCATCTGCCTTGCCCCAGACGGGGATGGGTTTGCCTCGCTGCATCACCATTCCCGACTGGAACAGCTGCGGCAGCGTGACGGCTGCACGGCAGACGATGGAAAGGGTGAGTGCCAAGGTCAGCAGTGGTCTTCTCATTCCTGTATTTTTCTTTTAGGTCTGAATAAAAATAAGTCAGCGTATCAAAAACTTTGCAAATATATAAAAATAATTCGGTATCTCCGCCACTTCATGCTTTTTTGTGGGGAAATGAAACATTTGAAAAAATATCTGTAACATTTTACAATGCTCGTTTAGCGCGTTTTTAATACCTTTGTAGCGAAAAACTTTATCAAGATGAAAGAAGTCACGTCACAGCATGTCTCATTAGGTGAGAAGGTAGGCTACTCCTTGGGAGACGCCGCCGCGAATCTGGTATTCCAGATGATGATGATTTTCCAGTTGAAGTTCTACACGGATGTGTTCGGACTTGACGGTGCCGTAGCCGGAAGCATCCTGATGGTTGCCAGTCTTGCCGCCATCGTGGTGGATCCCACGGTGGGCATCCTTGCCGATCGCACGAACACCCGTTGGGGCAAGTTCCGCCCTTGGATGATATGGACGGCTGTGCCTTTCTGCCTGTTCTATGTGCTCGCATTCTATAATCCCGGCATACAGGACAAGGCTACCGTGGCAACCTACGCCACCATTTCTTATATATTGCTGATGACGGCATATTCTTTCAACAACATACCCTACACCTCGCTCGGCGGCGTGATGACGAGCGGCATCAAGGAGCGCACGAGCATCACGACCATCCGATTCATCGCTGTGACCATTGCCCAGTTCGTCGTGCAGGGCATGACGCTTCCGCTGGTTGATCACTTTGGCAAGGGCAGCACGCCTCAGCACGGATGGGTATGCACCATCGGGCTGTTCGCAGTGGTGGCTTTCGTGTTCTTCATCATCACCTTCCTCGTGACGCGCGAGCGCATACAGCCGCCACCCCGCCAGGAGATAAACATCATGGAGGACATCAAGGGAACGGTATCCAATATGTCGTGGAACGCAATGGCATTGCTTACCTTCGTGCTGTTCGTAACGCTCTCGATGTGGGGGTCGGCGATGAACTTCTATTTCCAGTACAATGTGGATCAGAAAGCGCTGTATGACTTCCTCAAGATGTTCAGCATGGTGAGCGACCCCGATGAGGCTTATTCGGTGGGATTCTCTGCGTTCAACACGATGGGAGCCGTGGTTCAGTTCTTTGGGGTTATCTTCCTCTCGCGCTACCTCGCGAACAAGTATGGTAAGAAAAAGGTGTTTATCGTCTGTCTCTCGCTGACGGCGTTCTTCACCGCTTTGTTCTACATTCCGTCGCCCACCGACGTGAGTCTGCTCTTTGTGCTCAACTTCTTCCGCTCCTTGTCATACGCACCCACCATTCCGCTGTTGTGGGCGATGATTGCCGACGTGGCAGACCATATTGAATACGAGAACTATCGTCGTGCCACAGGATTCTGCTTCTCTGGCGTGGTGCTTGCCCTGAAACTTGGACTCGGCATGGGTGGTGCCATCACGGGCATCATCATCTCCTTCTTCGGCTATGTGGCGGGTGGCGTAAGCGTGCAGAACGAAAGTGCGATGGAGGGCATACGCCTTGTATCGAGCCTGCTGTCGGCAGTATTATTCGGTATCGGCGTGCTTGCCCTGTGTCTCTATCCTATCACCAAGGAGTTCAACGAGCAGATGCAGGCTGAACTTGCTTCGCGCCGCAGGTATGCAGAGGAAGAGGAGGAATTTAATCAGGAAATCAATAAAAACTAAAACAGATATGAAACCACGTTATCTATTCCCAAGTGATTATATGGCAGACCCTTCTGCTAATGTGTTCAACGGCCGTCTCTACATCTATCCGAGCCATGACCGCGACAGCGGCGAGGCTTTTGATGACGATGGCGGACACTTCCAGATGAAAGACTATCACGTGTTGTCGCTCACGGATGTAGAGAATGGCGATGTAACCGACCACGGTGTGATTCTCGATGTGGAGGATGTGCCCTGGGCTGAGAAGCAAATGTGGGACAATGATGTCGTTGAGAAGGATGGCAAGTATTATCTCATCTTCTCTGCCAAGGATTACAATGGTGTGTTCCATCTTGGCGTGGCTGTGGCAGATAGTCCCGAAGGTCCTTTTATTCCCCAGGCTGACCCCATCCGCAAGTCTTATTCCATTGACCCCTGCGCCTTCAAGGACGATGACGGTCAAATCTATGTCTATTTCGGTGGCATCTGGGGCGGGCAGCTTCAGTGGTACAAGGACAACAAGGCGCTGAAAGCCGAATATCTGCCCGAGGGCAAAGAATTGCCTCTCCCCTCGCGTGTGGCACGCATGACCGACGATGTGCTTCAGTTTGCAGAGATGCCTCGCCCTGTGGTGATTCTCGGGGCTGACGGCGAGCCGCTGAAGGCTGATGATCCGCATCGCTTCTTCGAGGCTTCATGGATGCATAAGAAAGACGGCAAATACTATTTCTCTTATTCCACCGGCGACACGCATTTCCTTTGCTACGCAACGGGTGATAATCCCTACGGACCCTTCACTTACCAAGGCGTGCTGCTTGATCCTGTTGTGGGGTGGACAACGCACCACAGCATCGTGGAGTATAAGGGCGAGTGGTATCTGTTCTATCACGATTGCGTTCCGTCCAACGACACCACATGGCTGCGCTCGCTGAAAGTGCAGCGCCTGTTCTACAACGAAGATGGAACCATTCAGAAAGTCATCAATGAGTAAACCCACGGATACGAAGAGTCTCAGCCTCATCGAGGCTTACTATACCAACCACCGTGACGAGCTGCTGGCATTTGCCAGTAGCCGTCTCGGTAATACTACGGAGGCGGAAGACATTGTTCAAAACACTTTCCTCCGCCTGCTCACGTCAGACAAGATGATTACGCCCGTCACCCTGCCGTGTCTCGTCTATACCATCGTCCGCAATCAGATTACGGACTATTACCGCCGCCGCTCCACCTTTGAGGAGTTTGAACATTACATCAAAGGCAGTTGCCCTGAGATGGCATCCACCGACTCCATCTTCTCCGCCCGCGAGATTGTAGAGCGTATGGAGCGTGGTCTCTTACGCCTTCCAGAAAACTGCCGCGAGGTTTACCGTATGCACATCTATGGTGGCATGAAGGTCAGCGAGATTTCTCTCGAGCTCAATGAGGGTTACAAGAGCGTGGAGCATCGTCTCGGTGCTGCCCGCAAGGTTATTCGGCAGTATATGAAGAATTACGCTTAAAAGTTAAAAAGCGTTACTATAGTATTTACGTTTACGACCCGTAAATACTATGTTTAGGAAGCGCAAAGACTATACTTAGCAAGTGGAAGCAATATACTTGCAACAGTGGGGTATTTCAAAATTCATAGGACATCATTACTAATCATCTTCACCACTTCTACATCAGCAGGAAGCCATTGCATTTTTTCTAATTCATCTTGTTTCAACCAACAAGCATCTTCATGTTCCTTTAGCGTTAAATTACCACTCTCCACGTGACACCAATAACAATGCATCGTCAGATGAAAGTCTGGATAATCCCACTCTACCGTATGCATTAATCGTTCAATAACAACACGTGTCTCCAATTCTTCCCAAATCTCACGTTGCAGCGCTTCTTCTGGAGTTTCTCCTGATTCTATCTTACCGCCAGGAAACTCCCAATAGTCTTTCCATTCACCATATCCTCGCTGCGTGACAAAAACACGCCCTTGATCGTCTGAAATAATTGCTGCAACTACTTCAATATGTTTCATTTATAAAGTAGATTAAATCACTTCAAATCCTAAACTTTTAAGATAATTATATGTGTCATCGTAAAACTTAGGAAGACGAGTGTTATCTTCTAATACACCTTCAGGAACACAGATAATCATTCCTTGTCTTGCGCGAGTGAGAAGCACACGATAAGCGTTGATAAGATAGTTTTGACGATCTACCTTCTTGATATTATTCCATTTACTTCCTCCATTAAATTCAAAGAAAGACCATCCATCAGATGTGTATCGTAAATCACCATCCCAAATTACACATGTCCAATCTAATTCCAAGCCTTGAACATCAAATTCTGATGCAGCATCTTCTAAGAAAAGCGATGATCGTACATCATTTATATCGTCCAAGAACCAATGCACGATATCTGTTTTACAACGCACATTTATTGCAAGTGGTTTAAGTCGTTCCGCTTTTGAAGAAGCCAACAAGCCATAGCGTTCATTCCCACGTGCTCGCTGACGCAACCATTGTTTTGCCTTATTCAGATCGCGGGTTAAAATAATAGGGTACTTATCTGCTATTTCTTTATATATATTCTTTACATTTTCTGTATCTCCATCAAGTAAGTAATGTACCATATTAGATAAATTTTCAGCACGGAAACTACGCATAGAAACAGCCAAATGTAAATCGTCAGTATATGTTACTCGTGAATTATTAACCAATAACTCTTTTACGTGTCCTTCTGCATATTCTTTAGCAGTCAATTGATTTGATATATAAACATTCCAATGTGGAAACGTATCATTGAGTGCGCGAATCCACTCACCTATTCCTGCCTCACCAGTGTTGATTTCCTGTCCGCCTCCCACCAAACAAACAATCACAGCCCAGTCAGGCCTTTGATCGAGCGACCATATAAGAAACTCACCTTCTGACATAGGAAAATTAGCAAATCCTTTCTTACGACTTAACCAACTTGCAATATGCTCTTTATCCCATGACCGCTGGGCCTCATCAAAAATAGCAATATTTTCTACTTCACCATATCCAGCTTCTTTGTCTTTCAGTTCTTTCGATGGGTCAATACATAATTTACCATCTACTACTTTCACTTTATTGAGCATATTGTCTCGGTAGCGATGGAGAATTTGAATAAAACGTTTTACCTCTCTCTCAGCTTCCTTTTTTGTTATCTTATGTCCTTGAGCTTTCTCCTGTTCTTTTTTATCACGTGTTAAAGCCTCTGTTAGCACCTGCACTAAAGGACCATTACCAGAAAGATAAACAGCCAAATCTTGGGATTCTTCTTGTTGAACAGCTACATTTAAGCCTACCAATGTTTTGCCTGCTCCCGGCACCCCTGTAACAAAACAAATACTTTTATTACCTTGTGCTTTTGTATCTCGAATAACCTTTTGCACATAGCGTGTTGTTTGCTCTAATTGTGCACCTTCTGCTTCATGACGTGTGATATCTGCCACACTATGATTAAGATAAAGTGTACGTGCTGCTTCTATAATAGTAGGTGTTGGAGCATAACGACTTCTCGCCCAATCATCCATAGAGACAACATACTCGGTTTTATGCAATGATTGAGATAGTACAAAACGGAAAATATCATCCAAATGATTTGCACCTGTCAAAAGTGGTTTGTATATTCCATCATCATAACAGGAAAGTTCGGGAGAGTACGCTTCGCTTTCTGTTGCTACTAAAATAGGAATAATTATTCTATCTACACTACCCTGATGGAAATTCTTAAGATCTAAAGCATAATCCAGCACTTGATCCACGTCATGACGCAAAAAATCTTCTTCGCCTGCCTTAAACTCTATTACAAAAACACGTTCTTTTAACAATACAACTGCATCTATGCGCTTATTTAAACGAGGAATTGTGTATTCAAACAATATATATCCTTGCTCATTCTTATAAGATTCAAAGACTTGTTTCATTATAGTTATTTCTTGCTCCCAAGCAAATTTCTGCATAGAAACTGTATCCATTTCGTCAGCACGCGACATTTTCCCAAAAATAGAATTAGTGTCTTCTGACAAAAATGAAGCAATATTTGCTTTATAGAAATAACGATTTGTCATAATAGGTATATTTAATTTTACTCGCAAAATAAAATAGAATTAGTGAAAATACAAAATCTTTATGAGATAATATTTCAATGTTTAACAGTTATTTTGCAGACATAATGCTTATACTTCCTAAACACTATGTTTATGAGTCCTAAATACTATAGTAACCTTTTTTAACTTTAGTACATCGAATTCAACCAATGCTTTTTCGTATTTTTGCAACGGAGCACCCATAGGTACAAAATATGGAGGGGTTGAATGAACGTGGCGTGACGGATAGATATTAAGAAGATTGTGGAAAAAGGTGTGGATAAGTATGTGGAAAACGATGGAATAAACTTCGGATTACTAACAACCATCTGAATAGGGTGGGATATCCACAGGATTATACACACGGAATTAAGGAGTTTTCCACAGATTTCAACAAGGAAGAGAAAAAGATATATTCATCTGATATACAATATAATAAACCGCTTTGAGAAGGGTTAAAAACAGAGTTATCAAGATATCCACAGCATATCATACAACTCATTTCATTTTTTAATAAAAGAAATAGAATAAAAGATAATAATAATATGACGTTGAAAAAGGAAGAACTGAAACAGAAGATACGCCGAATGTGCAAGGAGAAGGATGCAATCATCCTTGCGCACTACTATACGGTGGGCGATATTCAGGACATTGCTGACTTCGTGGGCGACTCGTTGGCGCTGGCAAGAAAGGCGGCGGAGACGAATGCAAAGGTGATGGTAATGTGTGGCGTGCATTTTATGGCGGAGACCTGTAAATTGCTTTCTCCAGACAAGATTGTGCTTTGTCCGGATATGAATGCAGGCTGTTCTTTGGCTGATTCGTGCAAGGCGGAGGATTTGAAGGCGTTCAAGGAGGAGCATCCTGACCACTTAGTGGTGAGTTATGTGAATACGACGGCTGCCGTGAAGGCATTGACGGACGTGGTGGTAACGAGTGGAAACGCAAAGAAAGTGATTGACCAATTGCCGGAAGATGCGAAGATTATCTTCGGGCCTGACTATAATTTGGGCAATTATATCAATGAGGTGACGGATAGGCAGATGCTGCTTTGGAATGGCGGTTGTCACGTGCATGAGCGTTTTTCCGTGACGAATATCCTCCAGTTGAAGGAGCAATATCCCGATGCAGTGGTCATGGCGCATTTGGAGTGTAAAAGCCCTGTGTTGGCGTTGGCAGATGTAAAGGGAAGTACCGCCAAGATGCTTGATTATGCGAAGGAAAGCGACAGGAAACAGTTTATCGTGGCAACAGAAGCAGGTATCTTGCACGAGATGCGTCGTGCTTGTCCTGAAAAAGAGTTCATTCCCGTGCCGCCTGAAATCTCGGAGAGTGGATTGGAGTGCAGTTGCAATGAGTGTCAGTATATGAAACTGAATACCTTGCAGAAGATGTATGATTGCTTGAAGAACGGAGCGCCGGAGATTACGATAGATGCTGAAATGGCAAGGCTGGCGGTGAAGCCGATTGAGCGAATGTTGGAATTGTCTTAAAAAGGTGCGTAGATTACCTTAAAACATCGGCTGTCACGTATTAAATCATCGTGCATCAGCGGATAATCGCTATCTTGCAAACCGTGCCCTTCTTGCCGTCAGCAGTGGCGGTAATGACCATATAGACACCACTTGCCACTCTCCTACCCTGCCTGTCACATCCGTCCCACGTAAACATTCCGCCGTTGCTACGACCTTCGGCTATCAGCGCACCATTGGAGGCTGTAATTTTCACATCAGCATCATAGGTAAGACCCGTGATGGTTATCAACCCTGTATAGTCAGGCGTAACGGGATTCGGATAGGCATAGACAGTCTCTTTTGTCATCTCAAGACTTGGTTCGGTGGCATTGCTTTGATAGGAGCATAGACCTTTATCAGTAAGGAAATAGATTTCACCTGATTGTTCATTGATGGCGATGGAGGCGATGCTGTTGTCAATGAGTTTAGAGTTATTAGTGGTGAAATTCTCTAATTGCTCTATGTTATCGGCACTGATGAGAAAAGCCCCTGCACCATTCGTACCAAACCATTTTCGGTTGCCGCCATCAATGGCTATACTACTGATACTTACGCCACTCAGCAGATAGTCAGCATAGTTTGTGCCATCGTTGCGAGGCACTTTAACTTGCCAGAATGCAACACTCTCCTGCCCTACCTCACTCCGCTGAATCATAAACGGTCCGATATCCGTGCCTACCCAGATATTCCCTTCCTTATCCTCTGCGGCACAATATGCCCAAGTGACATCATATTTCGTGCCGTCTTGGTTTGTGAAATTGTCATATTTTAGGACAATTTCATTGTTGGTATCGCAACAGAAAACGGCAGGATTTTGCCAGTTGTTATTGACAAACCAAAGCAAGCCACGGCTATCAAAGAACATACAACTGAGTGCAGACAGACCCACACCACTGTCATTAGCCAACAAGTCATTATGGTGGTCAATCCACTGATGCGAGGCGGTAAGTTCAAAAAGACTCACACCTTGTGCCTGACTATTCAGCACCCAAAGATTTCCATTCTTATCGAACTTGATACCCAGCACAAGCACGTATGTATTATCAAGTTCAGTACCCCTATCCATCGCACCCTTCAGCGGGCTGTTGTCCTTATTGTAATAATTGATGAGCCTGCCATCCATAAACTCATAAAGCCCGCACTTACCTCCCGCAAACACGTGACTTTCATTGGTAGGGTCAATATCTATGCAACAGATGTCCTCGTACTTATAGCCCGTCTTCTCGCTGATTTCCTCTTCATAGAGCGTCCAGTCTTCTCCATTAAAAGTCTGCACGATACCCTTCCGTTGGGGATCTGGTTGGCTTGGCAGGAAATATCCGCCCGTCGTATAGAGTTTCCCATTCAAGAACTTGGATTCATAGAAATAATTATAGGCAGGGCCACCAGGCGAGAGAGTTGATACAAGGGAGATATATTTCTCATAGTCAGTATTGTCTTTTGCCGGCAAAGAAGTAGGATATTCGGGGTGATTAGGCGTGTAGGTTTCGGTGATTTCCGCCTTTTGCAGGTTTACCTTGATGATGGCGAAGCCTGTAACCAGATAAGCATAGATGCCATCAATACGCACATCCGTCACCGTCTTATCTTCCGTCATAGACTTATTAAACAGGGCAGATATGTTGATAACATTGCCAGTTGTTTCAATAAGATCTATGTTTGCGTTCGCATAGATGGCTATCAGTCTCTTTGCCTGTTTGCTCCAGGCAATGTGTGTGATATGCGTGTCGTTGAGACCTGTCGTCTTGTCGTATGTGGTGATGCTTTGGTCGTTCAGGTTGTATTGATAGAGTCCGTTGGAAGCAAGGACAAATAGATGATGCTCCGCCTCACATATCTGCTGAACATCGCGATAGGCTGGATAATTGCGCCAAGTGCCTATCTGTGCCATCGTATTGAGGGCAATCAGCCAAAGCGTGAGGACAAGGATTCTCTTCATCTGCCTAACAGATAATCAGCCAACTTCTGAACGGCACGGGCACGATGGCTAATCTGATTCTTCACCTCATTACCCAATTCCGCAAATGTCTTATCATAGCCATCGGGCTGGAAGACAGGATCGTAACCGAAGCCCTCCCCTCCTCTCTTCTCGCGGATGATTTGACCTTCTACGATACCCTCAAACTTGTTTACTTGCTTGATGCCCGCACACCCACAAGGGCAGGTTTCTTTTTTCTGAATGAGGGCAATTACCGTGCGAAACCTTGCCTTTCGATTGTCATTATCACCCAATTCATGAAGTAGTTTCACCATATTAGCCTCCGCATCGTGCCCCTCACCGCCTGCATAGCGGGCGGAATAGACACCGGGTGCACCATTCAGCGCATCAACCTCCAAACCCGTATCATCAGCAAACACATCGATATGGTAGTGGTCATAGATATATTGCGCCTTTTGCAGGGCATTTTCCTCGAGTGTGCTTCCCGTTTCGGGAATATCCACATCGCAGTTGATATCCTTTAAGGACAGCACTTCAATGCTTTCCCCGAGAATCGCACGAATCTCCGAGAGTTTATGCTCATTGTTTGTCGCGAATACGATTTTCATGATTATGCTATTCCTTTTTCTTTACGCTGACCTTCATTTGATCAAATCCCTCACCATAGACACCAATGACACTACTCTGACTGACGAATGCCTGCGGGTCAATCATCTTGATGAGACGGAAAATGCCGACACTCTCACGCTTCTTTGCCAGTACGCAAAGCACCTTACGACTCTTACCCGTGTACCATCCGTGTCCGTCAAGAATCGTCACGCCGTGCTTGGTTTCCGTGCCTATCGCATTAGCCATCTCCTGCCACTTGTTGGTGAATATCATGAATTGCACAGACTGACGGCGTGCGTTCATCATATAGTCGAGCATAAAGTTTTCGATGACCATCACGCAGAATCCGAACACCACCTTATGCGCCCGCTCGATGTAGTCACCGAATTGCGGGAAGAACATACAGGAGCCGATGATACAGAAGTCTGCCGCTATGAGTACCGAACCTAACGATACATCGCGATACTTGTTGATGCTTGCGGCAATGATGTCCGTGCCACCCGTGGATCCATTGTTCAGGAAAATGATTGCCAAAGCAATACCGGAGGCAATAGACCCGATAGCCATCGACATGAAATCCTGACCCTCACCCAATAGTTTGATGGGCAGTCCACTCTCTTGTGTCGGCATAATGGCTTGGAAAAATGCGAGCGTCGCGTAGAGCATGAAGATGCCATAGATGGTCTTCATCATGAACTTCAGACCCAATATGCGCAAGGCTACCAACAACAAGATTCCATTGATAATCAAGTAAGTGTTCTCCAGATGGAAACCCGTGGCATAGTAGATGATAGCCGACAATCCCGTCACACCGCCAGCCACTATCTGATAAGGCATCAGAAACACCGTGAAGGCAGCCGAGTACAGCATTACGCCGAGCGTGATGAAAGAATAGTCTTTCACCTCATTCCATATCACTTTATGGTCAAGTGTCATAGTCTTATTTGCAAACAATGTTCACCATACGCTTAGGGACGATGATAACCTTCATAACCTCTTTGCCGTCGATGTATTTCACAGCACGCTCATCAGCCAGTACCGTCTGTTGAATGGTCTGATTGTCAGCATCAGCGGCAAACTCCATCTCAAAGCGGGTCTTGCCGTTGAAAGCAACACCGAGCTTGACGGAACTCTCCACCAGATACTGCTCATCCCATTGCGGCCACTTGGCATCGCATACACTACCCTCGCCTCCAAGTTTCTCCCAGAGTTCTTCAGCAATATGCGGGGCAAACGGAGCAATCAGCACAACGAGCGTTTTCAGCAGCTCCTTGGAATGGCACTTTTGTTGCGTTAGTTCATTCACGCAAATCATGAATGCAGAAATCGAAGTGTTGTAACTGAAATGCTCAATGTCCTGTGATACTTTCTTGATGAGCTTGTGAACACTCTTCAGACTCTCGGGCGTGGTATTGTCATCAAAATCATTCTGATAGAGATTCCAGAACTTGCGGAGGAAACGGTGACAACCATCGATGCCGTTGGTATCCCAAGGCTTCGATTGCTCCACAGGACCCAAGAACATCTCATAAAGACGCAGGGTGTCAGCACCGTATTTCTCCACAATCATATCCGGGTTTACCACGTTGAACATAGATTTCGACATCTTCTCAACAGCCCATCCGCAGATATACTTGCCATCCTCGAGAATAAACTCAGCATGCTCATACTCAGGGCGCCAAGCCTTGAATGCCTCAAGGTCGAGCACATCTGCTGACACGATGTTCACATCCACGTGAATGGGCGTTACATCGTATTGGTCTTTCAAGCCTGCTGACACGAATACGGGATGGTCTGCCTTTGCTGAATCGGCATTGTTGATTCGGTAAACGAAGTTTGAACGACCCTGAATCATACCCTGGTTCACCAACTTCTGGAATGGCTCATCCATGCAGCTATAACCAGAGTCATAGAGGAACTTGTTCCAGAAACGGGAATAGATCAGGTGACCCGTAGCGTGCTCCGTACCACCCACATACAAATCCACGTTCTGCCAATACTGATCGATGTCCTTATCTACCAATGCCTTGTCGTTCTTGGAGTCCATGTAGCGCAGATAATAGGCTGAAGAACCCGCAAATCCCGGCATCGTATTCAGTTCGAGCGGGAAGACGGTCTTGTTGTCAATGAGACTCTTATCCACCACCTTGTCTGTCTTGGTGTCCCAAGCCCATACTTTTGCCCTTCCGAGTGGCGGCTCACCTGTCTCTGTGGGCTTGTACTCATCGATTTCAGGCAGTTCAAGCGGCAAGCACTCCTTGGGAATCATATAAGGCATATCGTCCTTGTAATAAACCGGGAACGGTTCGCCCCAATAACGCTGACGGGAGAAAATAGCATCGCGAAGGCGGTAATTAACCTTCACGCGGCCGATACCCGTCTCGGTGATGTATTTCTTCGTCTTGGCAATGGCTTCCTTGATGGTGAGTCCGTTCAGACTGAACTTCTCGCTTGCTGAGTTCATCACGATACCCTCTTTCGCATCGAAGCTCTCCTCTGACACATCAGCCCCCTCAATGAGCGGTATGATGGGCAGATTGAAGTGCTTGGCGAAAGCATAGTCGCGGCTATCGTGCGCCGGTACTGCCATAATGGCTCCCGTACCATAGCCGGCAAGCACATACTCACTAATCCAAATGGGAATCCTTTCCTCCGTGAATGGATTGATGGCGTAAGAGCCAGAGAACACACCCGTAACCTTGCGGTCGGAAATGCGATCACGCTCCGTACGTTTCTTAACATACGTCAGATACTCATCTACTGCCTTCTGCTGCTCGGGAGTGGTCAGTTCAGCAACGAGTTCACTCTCGGGGGCAAGCACCATAAAGGTCACGCCAAAGATAGTGTCCGCACGAGTGGTGAAGATCGTGAAGTGCTTGTCGGAATCAGCTACGTTGAACTCCATTTCAGCACCCTCGGAGCGGCCAATCCAATTGCGTTGTGTCTCTTTAAGCGAGTCTGTCCAGTCAATCTCCTCTAAACCGTCAAGCAAGCGCTGAGCGTAGGCAGAAACACGCAGGCACCACTGGCGCATCTTCTTCTGCACTACGGGATAACCACCGCGAACGCTCACGCCATCCACCACCTCATCATTGGCGAGTACCGTACCCAACTGAGGGCACCAGTTTACCATCGTGTCAGCCAAATAAGCGATACGATAGTTCATCAGCACCTCTTGCTTTTTCTTCTCCGAAAAGGCAGCCCACTCACTCGCCGTAAAATGCAACTCCTCGGTGCAAGCGGCAGAAATACCCTCGGTGCCCATCAACTCGAAATGCTCAATAAGTTTGATGGTAGGCTGCGCCTTTTGCGAGGCAAGGCTGTAATACGACTTGAACATACGCTGGAAAGCCCACTGCGTCCACTTGTAATAAGATGGGTCACAAGTACGCACCTCCCTATCCCAGTCAAACGAAAAACCTATCTTGTCCAATTGGCTGCGATAGCGGCTGATGTTCTCGTTGGTGGTCTTCTCAGGATGCTGACCTGTCTGGATAGCATACTGCTCTGCGGGAAGTCCGTAAGCATCGTAGCCCATCGGGTTCAGTACGTTATAACCCTGCTGCCGCTTGTAGCGCGCATAGATGTCCGAGGCGATATAACCGAGCGGATGACCCACGTGAAGTCCCGCACCACTCGGATAGGGGAACATATTCAGCACGTAGAACTTCTTTTTGCTCTTATCTTCCACCACGCGGTAAGTACCATTCTCCACCCACCGCTTTTGCCATTTCTGCTCAATGTCTCTGAAATTGTAATCCATGCGTTATTTCTCTTTAAATTATTCCTATAGCTTGCAAAGGTAATAATAATTAGGTGGAAATGCAAAATTTCAGCAGATTATTTCATTTGATGAAGTAAGGAAATAACTATGCAGAGCAGACAAATGAACTTTTTACAAGAATCGCCGCAAAGGTGACTGCATTCATCATACTAAAAACAAAAAGCCATCTGTTTGCAGATGGCTTTATATTAAAAACTTTTACTTATTCTATTCCTATGCAGGAAACGATACAGGATTTTTCATCTACATTATTAGGGTTTCGAATGATTATTCCATATTCTCCAGCTTCAAGGTTTGTTGTGATTATATAAGAATTTGACCCATATTTCTTTCCTTGAAATTTCATTTTGTCTTTCGAGTAAGTTTTGCTTGACGCGAAAGGATTGTCTGAATGATCAACCGACAAATCTACAGAACGTTGCTTTTTCTTAGCATTCATTTTATAAATTGTAATGAGGCTCATTGGATCTGAATTATTGTCATTTGCTCTTACAATAATTTTAACTTCTCCACTTTTCGCTCTACAAGAGGCTTTCTCTCCACTGATATACAACTTAAGAACATTCCAACTGTTTTTCTTGAGAGAAACGCTACTTTTTAGTTCCCCATACTCTTTATCAAGTAAAACTCCTGTGTTGGAATCTGTTACCAAAAGAGCCTCTCCAATGTATTCGGGCTCCTCAATTGTTGTTTGACTAAATGCTGAAAAAGAAAACAGCATAAATAACAATACAAATAAAATGTACTTTTTCATTGCTTTTACGTGTTAATAATGTTATACTTTTAAATCTAATCTTTGTACGGATTTCCCAGCTGTTTCTTTGCTAAGGAGGATTAAACTCCCAAGTTAATAAACTACCCGCTTTTGCTGCATTAAGCAAATGGGTTAATTCATCAAAATTACTACTCATATGCATTTATACTTTTGAAGTTAAACAATACTAATTTTCAACCGAAAGTCAGTACTAACTTTTTGACATAAAGAAAGCACAGACCTGCCATATATCCAGTCAGGCCTGCTACAGCCTCTAATTCACTATGGAGAAGTCTGTGCTCAAAGCACATACTTCAATGTGAATTAGATTTTGCTCGCTAAATCCCTTCCGAGGTAGCAGTTCGACTGGATAATTGAGCAATCAAATGTTGTGTATCTTACGAAACACAATGCAAAGATAATTATATTTTTTCAATACTATGCAAATATTAGAAGAAATTTTAAGGCAATAACCCTATAACCAGCTTCTCCCTGCGTAATATATGCTCTTTCGTGTTTCATACTTCGACAAGACGAGGCAGCGATTTCATATTAAATAATATAATAACGTATGCGCGCGTGTAGCATTGTGTAACTCTGGAGCACAAAGTGACGCACTTCGGAGCCTAAAAATCGCGCAGCGTTCAATATAAAATGAGTTGTCGTGCAGCTATACATGAAAACCTGCTTCGTGGAAACAAGTGGAAAAGATTTTGTGCTAATAGTTTTAATTCAGTTTATCCCTTACGGCTATTATCCCTTTCTTCTTTTATGCAACTGCTATGTTATTGCCGAATTTTTTCTAAAAACAGCATGCGATTAAGGGAAAAATTTGCCGTTTCAAAAAAAAGAATTATCTTTGCAACTTAATCCTAAAAACAAAGCAATCGTAATGGCAAAGAAAGAAGGCAAGGAACTGACTCCGATGATGAAACAGTTCTTCGACTTGAAGGCGAAGCATCCCGATGCGGTGATGCTTTTCAGGTGTGGCGACTTCTATGAGACGTATTGCGAGGATGCCATTACTGCCGCAAAAATACTCGGTATCACGCTGACGCACAGGAATAATGGGGCTGGGGTAAAGGGTGATGAGATGGCGGGATTCCCCCATCACGCACTTGATACCTATCTGCCGAAACTCGTGAGGGCTGGTAAGCGCGTGGCTATCTGTGACCAGTTGGAAGACCCGAAACTAACCAAAAAACTTGTCAAGCGCGGCATTACGGAACTGGTTACACCCGGTGTGGCACTGAGTGACAACGTACTCAACTACAAGGAGAACAATTTCTTGGCAGCCGTGCATTTCGGGAAATCATCCTATGGCGTGTCTTTTCTTGATATTTCCACTGGCGAGTTTCTGACGGGTGAGGGCACGTTTGACTATGTGGAAAAACTACTTGGCAATTTCTCTCCGAAGGAGATTCTTTATAACCGAGACAAGAAACAGGATTTTGAGCGCATCTTCGGCAACCGATACTTTACTTTCCCGCTCGACGACTGGGCATTTACCGACCAAACAGCGCGCCAAAAACTACTCCGCCACTTCAATGTGAAGAACCTGAAAGGTTTTGGTGTCGATCACTTGCAGAGTGGTGTGATTGCAGCGGGTGCTATCTTGCAATACCTTGAGCAGACGCAACATACGCAGATTGGTCACATCACCTCCATTTCCCGTATTGAGGAAGACTTGTATGTTCGGCTCGATAAGTTTACCATCCGAAGTCTTGAACTGGTTCATCCGATGCAGGATGACGGCAGGTCATTGCTCGATGTGATAGACCGCACCGTAAGCCCGATGGGTGGTAGGTTGCTGAGGCGCTGGATGGTGTTCCCGCTGAAAAACGAGAAGCCCATCAACGAGCGTCTTGATATGGTGGAGCACTTCTTTCGCGAACCATCCTTCCGTGAGTGCATCGATGAACAACTGCATAAGATAGGCGACCTTGAGCGTATTATCTCAAAGGTGGCCGTAGGCAGGGTATCACCCCGCGAGGTGGTGCAGTTGAAGGTGGCTCTGCAAGCCCTTCAGCCCATCAAGCAAGCCTGTATGCAGGCCGCGAATGAGACCTTCAATCGGGTAGGGGAGCAGTTGAATCTTTGCGAGTCATTGAGAGACCGCATTGAGCGCGAAGTGCAGAACGACCCGCCACAATTGGTTGCCAAGGGTGGGGTTATCAAGAGTGGCGTGAACGCCGAGCTTGATGAACTTCGCAACATTGCCTATAGCGGCAAGGACTACCTGCTGAAGATTCAGGAGCGTGAGGCTGCCGAGACAGGCATCACGAGTCTGAAAATAGGTTACAATAATGTATTCGGCTATTATCTCGAAGTGCGCAACACTTATAAGGAGTTAGTGCCTCCCGAATGGGTTCGCAAGCAGACATTGGCACAAGCTGAGCGCTATATCACGCAAGAGCTGAAAGAGTACGAAGAAAAGATACTTGGCGCGGAGGATAAGATTCTTGCCTTGGAAGGTCAGTTGTTTAACGATCTTGTCCTTTCGATGCAAGAGTATATTCCGCAGATACAAATCAATGCCAACGTTATCGCGCGGCTTGATTGCCTGCTCAGTTTTGCCAAGGTAGCTGAGGAAAATCGCTATGTGCGCCCGCAGATAGACTCGTCAGAGGTGTTGGATATCCGTCAGGGTCGCCATCCCGTCATCGAGACGGAATTGCCGTTAGGCGAAAAATACGTGCCCAATGATATCTTGCTCGACAACGACCGTCAGCAGATCATCATCATCACGGGTCCGAATATGGCGGGTAAGAGTGCGCTGCTGCGCCAAACGGCGCTCATCGTATTACTTGCCCAGATAGGTTGCTTTGTGCCGGCAGAGGCAGCGAGAATCGGTCTGGTGGATAAGATATTCACCCGCGTGGGCGCATCCGATAACATCTCGCTTGGCGAATCCACGTTTATGGTGGAGATGACCGAGGCTTCCAACATACTCAACAATGTCAGTTCTCGCTCTCTGGTGCTTTTCGATGAGTTAGGACGCGGTACATCCACCTACGACGGCATCTCCATCGCATGGGCTATTGTGGAATATCTGCATGAGAATCAAAAGGGTAGGGCACGCACCCTTTTCGCGACCCACTACCACGAGTTGAACGAAATGGAGAAGAATTTCTCTCGCATCAAGAATTATAATGTCTCGGTGAAGGAAGTGGATGGCAAGGTGATATTCCTGCGTAAGTTAGAGCGTGGCGGTAGTGAGCATTCGTTTGGTATTCACGTGGCAGAGATTGCAGGAATGCCTCGCAGCATCGTGAAGCGTGCCGGCGTGATACTCAAGCAGTTGGAGGCGGAGAATGCACAGGTTGGTAAGGCTGGCAAGCCTACGGCTGAAATTGCCTCCTCGCGCGAAGGGATGCAACTCTCTTTCTTCCAGTTGGATGACCCTGTGCTCTGCCAGATTCGTGATGAGATTCTGGGGCTTGACATCAACAATCTCACGCCCGTTGAGGCATTGAACAAGCTGAATGAGATTAAGAAAATTGTATCGGGGAAATAGATACTTTCCAATAAGCATCCATCAGCATCCCTCTTGATAAAATAAGATGGCATCTTACGCTCGTAAAATGCCATCTTATTTTGCAAAAGTGCCTTGTTATTCTGCTGATGCACTTTGTTATTCAATTCACCTTTCTTGCGATTCACGCCATCTTCCTTACCCGCATCATACACCATACGCCGAGTGCGATGAAAGGTATTGACAGAATCTGACCCATATCGAGTGGGAGAGAGGCCTCGAATGCTTCCTGAATCTCCTTGGTGTATTCGATGAAGAAGCGGAAGGTGAAGATGTAGGTCAGCACGAATCCGAAGAAAAAGCCCGTGCCTACCTTCTGCGGGTTGCGGCGGTAAAGCAGCCATGTGATGACAAACAAAAGCGCGTAGGCTATCGCCTCATACAGCTGCCCGGGATGACGGGGCACTTTATCTACCTTCTCGAAGATGAAAGCCCAGGGCACATCGGTAATCTTGCCGATGATTTCCGAGTTCATCAAATTGCCAAGGCGGATAAAGCAGGCGGTGATGCCCGTTGCGATGGCTATGTTGTCAAGCACCATCCAAATGCTCAGCTTCGTCTTGCGTACGTAGAGCCAGAGGGCTATCATCAAGCCAAGCGTGCCACCGTGGGAAGCAAGGCCCGCATAGCCCACCATCTTCCAACTCCCGTCGGGCATAATATGGATGGGCAGCAGCATTTCGGTGAATCCCTTCCAAGAGGTCAGGAACACATCGGGCTGATAGAAGATGCAATGCCCCAGGCGGGCACCTATCAGGATGCCCAGGAAGCAATAATACATCAGTGGTTCGAATAGTTCGTCCTTTATTTTCTGCTCCTTATACAGCCTTCTGACCGTGAATACCGCGAGGGCAAGTCCGATGAGCCAGCAGAGTCCATACCATCTGACGGTGAGCGACCCGATGTGAAAAGCCTCGACATCCGGATTCCAGACAATGTATCCCAATAATTCTGACATTTTGCGAGTCCTCCCTTAAAGTCTATACGTTGAATCTGAAGTGCATAATATCACCATCCTGCACCACGTAATCCTTGCCCTCTACGCCCATCTTGCCCGCTTCGCGGACAGCAGCCTCAGAGCCGTATTGGATGTAATCGTCATACTTGATGACCTCGGCGCGAATGAAGCCCTTTTCGAAGTCGGTGTGGATGACACCCGCACACTGGGGAGCCTTCCAACCCTTGCGGTAAGTCCAAGCCTTCACCTCCATCTCTCCCGCGGTGATGAAAGTCTCGAGGTTTAGGAGTGAATATGCCTTCTTAATCAGGCGGTTCACGCCACTTTCCTCCAATCCGAGCTCTTCCAAAAACAGTTGCTTGTCTTCATAGCTCTCCAACTCGGCGATATCCTCTTCTGTTTTGGCTGCAATGACCATCGTCTCAGCACCTTCTTCCTTCGCCAATGCCTCCACCTTCTGCGTAAAAGCGTTGCCTGACTTCGCATCCGTCTCGCCCACGTTGCAGACATACAGCACAGGCTTGGAAGTGAGCAGGAAGAGATTTTTGGCGCAATCCTGCTCGTCTTTACTCTCAAACTCGACGACACGGGCATTCTTGCCCTGGTCGAGCACTTCCTTATAAGCCTTCAGCACTGCCACTTCCACCTTGGCATCCTTGTTGCCGGCAGCAGCAGCTTTCTCGGTCTTGGCAAGACGAGCCTCGATGGTTTCCAAGTCCTTCAGTTGCAGCTCAGTATCAATGATTTCCTTGTCGCGGATGGGGTCTATCGTGCCATCTACGTGCGTGATATTCTCATCCTCGAAGCAACGGAGCACGTGGATGATTGCATCCGTCTCACGGATGTTCCCAAGAAACTTGTTTCCAAGCCCCTCGCCCTTCGATGCGCCCTTCACAAGGCCTGCTATATCCACTATCTCGCACGTGGCGGGCACGATGCGACCTGGATGCACCAACTCAGCAAGCTTGGTGAGCCGCTCGTCAGGCACGGTAATCACGCCCACGTTAGGTTCTATCGTGCAGAAAGGAAAGTTAGCCGCCTGTGCCTTTGCACTGGAAAGACAGTTGAAAAGTGTGGACTTGCCCACGTTCGGAAGTCCCACGATACCACATTTTAATGCCATTTTCTTCTATAAACGTTTATAATCCGAGGTGCAAAGTTACGCATTATTTTCCGAATAGCCAATCCCTTGGGGCGAATTAGTGGGCTTCGAGCCAGTTTTTTCCAAAGCCGGAATCGGCAACGAGGGGCACTTTCATCTGAAAAGCACTCTGCATCTCCTCAATTACAATCTTCTCCACCAATGCTTTCTCTTCGGGATAGACGGAGAAATTGAGTTCGTCGTGTACTTGTAAAATCATCTTGCTACGCACGTTCTCCGCCTTGAATCGGTTGAAGATACGAATCATTGCCACCTTGATGATGTCGGCAGCCGTACCCTGAATGGGGGCGTTGATGGCGTTACGCTCTGCAAATCCCCTCACGGTGGCATTTCCGCTATTGATATCAGGAAGATAGCGACGGCGGCCAAATAGGGTAGAGACGTAGCCTTTTTCACGTGCCGTCTGCTTGGCTTGTTCCATATAGTCGTGTACCTGTGGGAACGTGGCGAAGTAGCCGTCTATCAGCATCTTAGCCTCGTCGCGGGGGATATCAAGGCGCTCAGCCAATCCAAACACCGTGATGCCATAGATGATGCCGAAATTGGCGCGCTTTGATTTAGAACGCTCATCGCGCGTCACCTCATCAATCGGTTTCTTGTATATATTAGCAGCCGTGGCAGCGTGCAAGTCCTTGCCTTGACAAAAGACGCTCACCATGTTCTCATCACCGGATAGGTGTGCCATCACGCGTAATTCAATCTGACTATAGTCTGCTGAAAAGAACAGACAACCATCATCGGGTACGAATGCCTTTCGTATCTCCTTTCCATCCTCTCCGCGGATGGGGATGTTTTGCAGGTTCGGGTCACTCGAAGAGAGGCGTCCCGTGGCGGTGATAGTTTGATTGAACGAGGTGTGGATATGTCCCGTTCTTGGGTTAATCAGTTTCGGGAGTGCATCGATATAGGTGCCGAGAAGTTTTGTTATTCCCCTGTATTCCAAGATGTCAGCCACAATTTCGTGCTTGTTCTTCAATTGCTGAAGCACTTCCTCAGAGGTCACATATTGCCCTGTCTTTGTTTTCTTCGCCTTCTCTACGATTTTAAGTTCATCGAACAAGACAGCACCCACTTGCTTGGGCGATGCGATGTTGAACGACCTGCCTGCTAACTCATAGATGCGCCGCTCTATTTCTTCCAATCTATTGTTTAAAACATTTGACGTTTCCTTCAAGGATTCCGTGTCAAGTCTTACGCCGTTCATCTCCATTTCCGCCAAGACTGGCATGAGTGGCATCTCGATGTTATGAAACAAATCCTCGCATTCATATTTCTTTAATTCCGGCTCGAGCTTGTTCTTCAAGCGCAACGTAATGTCAGCATCTTCTGCCGCATACTCATAGACCTGCTGCGGGGTGAGGTCACGCATCGAACCCTGCTTCTTTCCTTTCGGGCCAATCAGCTCATCGATGTGTATGGTCTGGTAGTTGAGATAAATCTCCGCCATATAATCCATATTATGGCGAAGCTCGGGTTGGATGAGGTAGTGGGCAATCATCGTGTCCCACATCTTACCCTTGAGTTCGATGCCGTAGTTTCTGAGTACCTCAAGATCATACTTCAGATTTTGCCCCACCTTCAAAATCTTCTCATCCTCATAGATTGGTTTGAAGATACTGACAATTTTCATCGCCTCATTGCGGTTGGCAGGGATGGGAACATAAAATGCCTCAAATTCTTTCACCGCGAAGCTCAAACCCACCAATTCTGCGTCGATTGCATTGGTTGATGTGGTCTCCGTATCTAAACTGAGAATTTCTTTTGTCCTAAAATAATCATATAATTTCCTTAAATCTTCCTCATTCTCAACGAGTTTATAGTCGTGAGGAGTGGTTTTTAAGGTCTCAAAACTCGTGTTTTCCGGCAAATTCGCCCCGCTCTGCGGAAATTCTGCAAATAAATCGAGTTGTGCGTTTGGTGTTTTTTGCGCTTTTTGTGTTTTTTTAAGAACTCGCTCCGCAAAGCTTTTCATCTCCAGTTCAAGGAGTAGTTTGCTCAGTTCGTCTTCATTCGGCTCAACGAGTTTCAGACTTTCCATATCGAGTGCAATCGGAACATCGGTCTTGATGGTCGCGAGGAACTTCGACATCCGGATGTCCTCCACGTGCTCCTTGATTTTCTCTTGCAACTTTCCCTTAATCTCATCCGCTCTTGCAATCAAGTCCTCGATGCTTCCGAACTCATTCAGCAACTTGACGGCTGTCTTTTCTCCGACACCTGGACACCCCGGGAAGTTATCCGCCGAGTCACCCATCAGTGCCAGCAGGTCAATCACGTGGAGTGGGGTAGGGATGCCATACTTCTCCATCACCTCCTTGGGTCCCATCGTCTCATAACCACCTCCGTGGCGCGGGCGATAGATGAACACGTTGTCGCTGACCAATTGCCCGTAATCCTTATCAGGTGTCAGCATATACGTCTCTATGCCCTCCTTGCCCGCCTTCGTAGCAAGTGTGCCTATCACGTCATCCGCCTCAAAGCCATCCACTTGCAGGATGGGAATACAGTAAGCGTTGAGCAAGTCCTTGATGATGGGTATCGCCTTGCGGATGTCTTCTGGTGTCTGCTCACGCTGTGCTTTATATTCCGGGAATTCTATGCTCCGGAACGTGGGGCCGTGAGGGTCGAAAGCCACGCCGATGTGCGTAGGCTGCTCCTTGGTCAGCACCTCGTTGAGTGTGTTCAAGAAGCCCATGATAGCACTCGTGTTGAGACCTTTTGAGTTGATTCGCGGGTTCTTGATGAAGGCGTAATATGACCTGTATATGAGCGCGTAAGCGTCTAAAAGGAATAGTTTTTCCATACTGATGCTGTATTTTCTGTGTAAAATTACTAAAAAATTATCGTATCACTTAATTTTTTGCTACTTTTGTACCAAAATTTAAGCAGGTATGAATTATTTGTCAAGGATAAAGTCACCCATTGAGAAGGATTTTGAACGTTTCAGAGTGCTTTTCGGCGAAGCCTTGACGCACGAAGATGGCCTGCTTTCACAGGCACTCCTGCATATCCGTCAGCGTTCTGGCAAGCAGATGCGACCCATGCTGACACTCCTTTCCGCAAAGAACTATGGTGAGATTACTGATACGACACTCTATTCTGCCGTATCACTTGAATTGCTCCACACCGCCAGTCTCACGCACGATGATGTGGTGGATGAGAGTGATGAGCGCCGTGGGCAGCCTTCCGTGAATGCTGCCTATGGTAATAAGGTGGCGGTATTGGTGGGTGATTATATCCTCTCCACCTGTCTGCTGAACGTATCATATACAAAAAGTCAGCGCATCCTGCAATTTCTCTCCGAGTTAGGTCGCCAATTGGCGGCTGGTGAGATACTTCAGTTGCAGAACATCAGCAGTCAGGAGATTTCGGAAGATGTTTATTATCAGGTGATTGACCAGAAGACGGCTGCCCTTTTCCGTGCTTGTGCAGGCATCGGAGCATTGTCGGTCGGCGCACCTGATGAAGAGGTGGAACGAGCCAAGGAATTTGGTACGAACCTCGGTATGATCTTCCAGATTCGAGATGATATTTTTGACTATTTCGACTCCAAGGAGGTGGGTAAGCCTACGGGCAATGATATGGCTGAAGGTAAGCTGACCCTGCCTGTCATCTATGCCCTTCACCACTCGCCCTATGAGTCGATGATGCCCCTCGCCTTGAAAGTGAAGAACGGCACGATTAATGCCGACGAAATTGCCGTGCTTGTGGAGTTCACTAAGAAATACAACGGTATCGAGTACGCGCAGCAGAAGATGAACGAGATAGCGGAAAAAGCAAGGCGATACATACTTGAATATGTATCGCCAGACTTGCAAGATGCTTATTCCACCTATCTTGACTATGCGATGAACCGCAGCCTTTAGAAGAATTTCACCTCTTCGCCGATTACCTCACTCAGCAGCATATTTGCCAGTCGAGATGTGCCGAGACGCAGCCATTGGTTGGTGAGCCATTTCTCGCCCAGCACTTCTTTCACGATGGTGTAGTATATCAGCGCATCCATCACCGTATTGAGGCCGCCAGCGGGCTTGAAACCTATCTGTATGCCCGTCTCTTCGTAGTATTCCTTGATAGCCTGGCACATCACGTAGGCAGCCTCTGGGGTAGCGGCAGGCGACTCCTTGCCCGTTGATGTCTTGATGTAGTCAGCACCGGCATACATAGCGAGGATAGAAGCCGTCTTGATGTTCTTGGCGGTCTTCAGGCATCCTGTCTCTAAGATTACCTTCATCTTCTGCTCTCCGCAAGTCTCCTTCATCTGCTGAATCTCGTCGCACACGGTCTCATAGTCACCACTAAGGAATGCGCCCACCGACATCACCATGTCAATCTCTGTCGCGCCGTCTTTCAGTGCTAATGCTGTCTCCACGGTCTTTACCTCAATGAGTGCCTGACTGCTTGGGAAACTGCCTGATACGCAGGCGATTTCCACACCCTCTACCTCTAATGACTCTGCCACCGTGCGGGCGAATCTTGGATAGACGCAGATGGTGGCAACATGGGGCAGGTCGGGATATTGCTCATCAAACTGATTGACGCGCTCCGTGAACGCAAGCACCGACTCGTCAGAGTCCGTCGTCTTCAGCGTCGTCAGTTCCACGCTTCCCATCAGGAATTTCTTCACCTCTAACGTGTCGTTCTCATGCACTTTCTCCGCGATGATTTTCTTCACGGCAGCCTTTACCTCGTCGTCGTTGATGTCGAGGTTATACTTGCTCAGTGCCTCCTCACAGCGGTTTCCGTGGCTGTGTTCGTGACCGTGGTCGCAGCAGCAATCGCAGTCGTGATGGTGATGATGTT
This sequence comes from Prevotella sp., assembly GCA_022511065.1. Classification (GTDB taxonomy): domain Bacteria; phylum Bacteroidota; class Bacteroidia; order Bacteroidales; family Bacteroidaceae; genus Prevotella. The sequence continues at coordinate 53,100 of JAFLSG010000001.1, read as the reverse complement.
CTGCCATAATCTTTCTCCGTTTTTTTATGTGATTAGTTTCTTGTTTTCGATGTGTCTCAGCGAGTCGCGACGTGTTTTCTTCTCGATGGATTTCCTGAGTTCCTCCGTCAGGTCGGTGCCCGTTTGGTTCGCCAAGCAGAGCAATACCCATAGCACGTCAGCCATCTCTTCGCCGAGTGCTGCTTTTCCGTTGTCCTCTGCCCTCGCGTCAGTAGGTTTCCACGATTGCTCACCGTATCTCCGACTGATGATTCTCGCCAATTCTCCCACCTCTTCGGTTAGAATGGCCATATTCGTCAGTTCAGAGAAATAGCGCACGCCATACTCCCTAATCCATTGATTTACCGCCTCTTGTGCTTCCTTGATAGTCATCTTCTGCGTATAGGTTTAGGATGCCAATGCCATGATGAGAAGTTGGATGATGACGGCACCGAGAATGATGAGGATATACCGCTTGTTTTCCGCCTCATATTCATTCCAATGGAACGCCTTGTAGAGTATGCTTCCCAGCAGCAGCACGAGTCCAAGCCCGCACGCCCAAGCCCCATAGCCCGCTCCGAAGTAGAGTTTCAGTGCGATGCCGATGACCATCAGGATCAGTCCTGCCGATTCTATTTCCCTCAAGTATTTCTTCATCTTCGTTCTCCTATATATGTTGTCTATAATCAATCCCGATAAAGCCCTTTTTTCACTCCTTGTTCTTCGTATCCATACAGATGGTTACAGGCCCGTCATTCAGCAATTCCACCTTCATATCAGCCCCGAACTCACCCGTGCCTACAGGCTTGCCCAGTGCCTCGGAGAGATTCGCGCAAAAAGCCTCGTATAACGGCACGGAAATCTCATGGCGGGCTGCCCTAAGCCACGAGGGGCGATTGCCCTTCTTGTAGCTCGCAAATAGCGTGAATTGCGAGATTACGAGTATCTCCCCGCCCACCTCCATGATGGAGCGGTTCATCACGCCCTCCGCATCGTTGAACACGCGCAGCCCGATGACCTTTCTCACTAACCAGTCCACATCCTCCGTCGTGTCCTCTTCGCACACGCCGAGCAGTATCAGGTATCCCTCCCCGATGCTCGCTTTCACGTTCCCTCCGATGGTCACGCTTGCCCTGCTGACGCGTTGTATCACTGCCCTCATGCTCTCTCGCTTCTCCGATTGTTTTGTTTCTGCAAAGGTACAAAAACTATTTCAAAAACGCACAAGTCGGCTTAAAAATCACTGAAAACGAATGAGCAGACAGGGATATAATGCGAATTCATCAGCCCGTACATTCTCCGATGAAATAGAGAATTGCAAGCGTGATTATTGCCCCTACCGCGCGGGCTATGTAAGTCATACACAAATCCTTCCAACTGTCGAAGCTCTCCCAAATGTCCGTTCCCGGTAATCTCTTGAAAACTGCCATAATCTATACGTTTTAAAATATTAATTTGCTGTAAAGGTATGGTAATTCTGCGTACCCTATTTCTTTATTATACGTATAATTTCAGCTGATTGCCAATGTTATATAGCGCACACTCCTTTCCTCTCCGACCGATGAAAATGTAGAAATGTAGAAATATAGATGAAGTTTGGTACGTGTCAGGGAGCAATGGTAACAAAGTAACAATAGTAACAAGTAACAATAAGCACCTTTCAGATTTGCAAATAGAAGTGGTATTGAAACTATAGTATTATATATTAATATATATAATACTATATATAATTATTAACTATTATTTACCAGACATACATCCATGCATGAAATTAATGTTGAAAACGACCTTAATGTTACTTGTTACTATTGTTACTTTGTTACCTTTTACTTTTTAACTCTTTTGTTCTTTTTGCCCGGGTACGTGCTAAACTTCATCTACATTTCTATATTTCTACATTTCTACATTTTTGCTTCTCAGCCTTTGCCCCTCAGCCTTTGCCTCTGTCTGCCTCATATCTATACTTGTGCGTTTCTATGCTTATGCTCTGTCCCCCTAACTATGCCAATGGATCGCATAAGATGTATTTTTATCGTATTAATATGCCATCTTATGGGGCAGGGGGGGTATTTTGCTCCATTAACGGATTTTAACGCTGTAGAGGGTGGTGGATTTGCAGGGCGAAGAATTACGTTGTATCTTTGCAGCGCTATCAAGGACTCGGGACTGACGCCGCCTCTCCATTTCTCCCGTAATCACTTGATTAGCAGGGCGTTCTTTCGATACTGACACATATATAATGGCAATCTCCTCTCATTGCATCTCTTTGGAAGTCTATTCCTCGCCCTCTCCGTGGAAGTGATTGTGGATGATTTGCGCCTTCGCCTGCCCGATAATCTTCGCCAACTCCTCTTGCCCCGCCTCACGAATGCGCTTTACCGACTTGAATGCCGCCAACAAGTCGTCGCGGGTCTTGACTCCGATGCCCTTGATATCATCCAGTTCAGAGTGGAGGGCACGCTTGGAGCGCTTCTCGCGGTGGAAGGTGATGGCAAAGCGGTGAACCTCGTCCTGCAACTGGGTCAGTACATGGAAAAGTTCGGAGTCGGTCTTTAGAGCGATGTGCATGGGCGGGAATCCGTAGAGCAGTTCGTTGGTGCGGTGACGGTCGTCTTTGGCAAGTCCCGCAATGGGGATGTCGATGTGCAACTCGTCTTGGATTACCTGCCGGATTACCTCCATCTGACCGCGTCCGCCATCGGCTACGATGAGGTCGGGTAGGGGCTGCTGTTCTTCAATCAAGCGGGCATATCGGCGATGCACCACCTCCTTCATCGACGCATAGTCGTCGGGACCCGTCACCGTCTTGATGTTGTAGCGCTTGTAGTCGCGCTTCGAGGGCTTCATCTTCTTGAACACCACGCAGGCAGCCACGGCATCAGTTCCCGAGATGTTAGAGTTGTCAAAGCACTCAATGTGGTAAGGCATCTTCGGCAGATGCAGCTTGTCTTGCAGTTCCTTCATCAGTCTCACCTGCTTTTGCTCGGGATTCAGTTTCTCTGCCTGTTTCAGGCGGTCGAACTTATACTGCTTGCCGTTCATGATGGAGAGTTCCAGTAGCGTCTTTTTGTCGCCGCGCTGGGGGATGGTGAATGTCACGCCCTCCAATTCCACATCCACGGCTTCCGGCACGATGATTTCGCGGGCATCACTCTTGAAGCGCTCCCTCAGTTCCACGATGCCCAGTTGCAAAAGCTCCTCGTCGCTCTCATTGAGCTTCTTCTTGTATTCGATGGTGAACGATTGGTTGATGCTTCCGTTCGATACGTGGATATAGTTGATGAACGCCATCTTGTCGTCGCTCGTGATGGAGAATACATCGACGTTGTTGATGGTGTGGCTCACCACCTCGCTCTTGCTCACGAAGCCATCTAAGGTGATGAACTTCCGCTTTACCTCCTCTGCCTCCTCAAACCTCAGTTCTTCCGAGAGGCGCATCATCTCCTCCTTGAGTTCACGGAGAATCTGCCGCGTGTTTCCCTTCAGGATTTCCCGCGCCTGACGGATGTTCTTCTGGTAGTCATCGTATGATTGCTTGCCAACGCACGGCCCTCCACACCGCTTGATGTGGTAGTCTAAGCACACCTTGTATTTTCCCTCTTCCACGCCATCTTTCGTGATGGGCTGCCGGCAGGTGCGAGGGCGGTACAACTCTTTGATGAGGTCGAGCACGGCATACATGGAGCCGATGTGAGAGTAGGGGCCGTAGTAAGTGCCCCATTTCTTGTTGATGGTGCGGGTTTTGAAGATGCGCGGGAAGAACTCGTTGGTGACGCAGATGCTTGGGTAGGTCTTGCCGTCCTTCAGCAGCACGTTGTAGCGGGGATTGTATTTCTTGATGAGAGAGTTCTCCAAGAGCAGGGCATCTTCTTCGGTATTGACCACCGTGTAGCTGATGTCCCAAATCTTCGAAACGAGTACCTTCGTCTTGAATCTATCCACTTCCGTGTGGAAATACGACGATACCCTCGACTTGAGGTTCTTCGCCTTCCCCACATAGATGATGGTCTTATCCTCGTCATAGAACTGATAGCTTCCCGGCTTCTCGGGTAAGCGGCTCACGATACCCTTCAAGTATGCAAGCCGCTTCTCGTTCTCTTCCTTCGTCATCTTTGGAATCCCCTTTGTTTACTGGTGTTTCGCAATGCTTTGTTTCACGTGGAACATTCTTGTCGCTACTTGATAATGCTGCTGCTTGGCAAGTCCGTTGCCAAATCAAAATCAGTCTGGGTGCAAGTAGCATTTGGATATTCAGCCTTTATATGGTGATGAGCGTTGTCAGGTCGATGCCCTCAAACTCATCCCTGCCATGCAGCCCCTCGTCGGTTATCTCGATGATAAAGTTCACATAGACTTTCTTGGGGTGGAAGTGCTGAACGAGTTTGTAGGCTGCTTTTGCCGTTCCTCCCGTGGCAAGCAAATCGTCGTGAATGAGTACCACATCATCTTTGGTAATGGAGTCGATGTGCATCTCAATCGTATCTACACCATACTCCTTTGTAAAAGACTCCTTGACCACCGTAGCGGGTAACTTGCCCGGCTTTCTTGCCAGTACCACACCACAACCGAGGCGAGCAGCCAAAGCAGCCGCCATCACGAACCCACGGCTCTCGATGCCCACAATCTTTGTGATGCCTTTGTCCTTGTAAAGCTCATAAAGCTCCTCGGTCATAATCTTCATGCACTCGCCGTTCTTGTAGAGCGTGGTAACATCGCGGAAGTTGATGCCCTTCTTCGGGAAGTCGGGGATGCACCGCAGGTTGTCAATCAATACTTTGTTGTTCATAATCAGTGAATTATTTGGTTTATACATTACTTATTGTTTCACGTGAAACATACTATCTGCCCATCAGTACAAGTAGCACGTTAATGTCGCTCGGTGATACGCCGGGGATGCGGCTTGCCTGTGCCAATGTCTCCGGTTGAATCTTGGATAATTTCTGCCGGGCCTCGGTGGAAAGCGATTGCATCTCCTCATAATTGAAGTGTCCGCGAATCTTTATATTCTCCAAACGGTGCATCTTGTCGGCCACAATGCGCTCGCGCTCGATATAACCTTTGTATTTCATCCTAATCTCTGCCGCCTCTGCAATCTCCTCCTTACGGTTCTTGGGACGGTTGAGCACCTCTTTCAGTTCGGGAATAATATCTGAAAGCTTAGCAAGGCTTAGTTGGGGGCGGTTCACCAAGTCCACCAGTTTGCATCCATATTGGAGTGGGGTAGTGCCCTGCGCCTCTAACGCCCCATTGACGAGGCGAGGTTTGATGGGGTAGTTCTGACAGAATGTTTCGATTTCTTCGATGGCTTGCTTCTTCTCCATCCACCAGTCGTATCGCTCACGCTTGGCAAGTCCCAATTCGTAGGCACGCTCCGTTAGTCGTGCATCGGCATCATCCTGTCGGAGAAGGATGCGGTATTCAGCGCGCGAGGTGAACATACGGTAAGGTTCATCCACACCCTTTGTCACCAAGTCATCGACAAGCACACCGATGTATGACTCGTCTCGGTGCATGATGAACGGAGTATATTCTGCGGTGGCGGCAGACTTTAATGCCGCGTTGATGCCCGCCACGGTTCCCTGACCTCCCGCCTCCTCGTAACCCGTCGTTCCGTTCACTTGCCCTGCGAGGAACAAGTTCGGGATAACCTTCGATTCCAACGAATGATTCAGTTGCGTAGGGTCAAAGAAGTCATACTCTATCGCATAGCCCGGTCGGTAGATTTTGATGTCGCGGAATGCAGGTATCTTTTTCAAGGCTGCGATTTGTATCTCCATCGGGAGCGAAGAGGAAAAACCATTCAGATACATCTCATTGGTGTCCTCTCCCTCCGGCTCCAAGAAGAGTGGATGCTTCTCGCGGTCGGGGAAGGTGACGAGCTTTGTCTCTATCGAAGGGCAGTAACGCGGGCCTATCGACTGAATCTGTCCGTTGTAGAGTGGGGAGTCTGCCAATCCGCTGCGTAGCGTCTCGTGTACCTCGGCATTTGTGTTGCAAGTCCAGCAAGGCAGTTGGCGCAGCGTGCGATGCTTGTCCAAGTAGCTGAACTGATAATAGCTGTTCTCACCGGGCTGAATCTCCATTTCATCGAAATGTACCGACCTTTTGTCGATGCGCACGGGAGTGCCCGTCTTCATCCGCGCTGAAATTACCCCGTGGCGTGTGATGCTTTCGGTGAAATGGGGTACTGCAGGCTCTGCTATCCTGCCGCCTGCAATCATTGTCCGCCCGATGTGCATCAGTCCGTTGAGGAAGGTGCCGGCAGTCACGATAGTACACTTTGCGTGTATCTCCACGCCCCACACCGTCCTTACGCCGATGGCTTTCCCGTCCTCGACCAATAGTTCATCGGCTTGGTCTTGCCATATATCCACGTTGTCGGTTTCATCGAGAATCCTCCGCCACTCCCAGATGAACTTTCCCCGGTCGCATTGCGCACGGGGACTCCACACGGCAGGGCCTTTCCCGACATTCAGCATCCGGAACTGGATGGCGGTGGCATCGGTCACCAAACCCATCTGGCCGCCTAACGCATCAATCTCGCGCACAATCTGCCCCTTGGCGATACCCCCGACGGCAGGGTTACATGACATCTGTGCAATCTTGTTCATGTCCATCGTCACAAGGCACGTCTTTGCCCCAAGGTTGGCACTTGCACAGGCCGCCTCGCAGCCCGCATGACCGCCTCCGATGACTATCACGTCGTAATCTAATCTCATTTTCGCTTTTGTAAATCCTGCGCAAAAGTAAGCATATTATTTGTATTTTTAGTACAAAAGCTTTGTTTAGTCATTATTTTATAGTAAATTTGCGCACGGAATTATTGCCCCCATACCTAAAAAGGAGTATCATGTATATATATATAAACATTTTAAATAATTAAAAATCAACAACTTATGTGGTTAATCAATTCATCAATTGGTAGAAAAGTTGTAATGTCCGTCACGGGTATTGCGCTTATCTTGTTCCTCACATTCCATTGTTGCATGAACTTGGTGGCGCTTTTCTCTGAGGATGGTTACAACATGATTTGCGAATTCTTGGGTGCCAACTGGTATGCCGTCGTGGCTACGCTCGGTCTGGCTGCCCTTGCAGTGATTCACATTGTTTACGCCTTCATCCTGACGGCGCAGAACAGAAAGGCTCGCGGTAGCTCCCGCTACGAGGTGACCGACACGCCCGCAAAGGTAGAGTGGTTCTCTACCAACATGCTTGTGCTGGGTCTCATCGTCCTCCTCGGTTTGCTCCTGCACCTTGCCAACTTCTGGTACAACATGATGTTCGCGGAGATCTTCGGCACTTACACCGCCCACGATCCCGCCGACGGCTTCGCTTGGATTGTGGAGACGTTCTCCTCTCCCGTGCTCGTTGTGCTTTATCTGGTATGGTTTGGCGCTATCTGGTTCCACTTGGCTCACGGTTTCTGGTCAGCCATGCAGACGTTAGGTCTCAGCGGCAAGGTATGGCAGCAGCGTTGGCACTGCATCGGCCTTATCTATGTAAGCCTGCTGATGCTCGGTTTCACGGTTGTCGCTCTGGCTTTTGCCTTCGGTTGCGCACCGAGTCTCTGCTAATTCATCATTCATTCAAACTGTAATTCTAAATCATCAAAGAAGATTATGGCTAAAGTATTAGATTCAAAGATTCCTGCAGGTCCAGTGCCTGAGAAATGGAAGGAATATAAGGCTCATCAGAGATTAGTCAATCCGAAGAACAAGCTGAAGCTCGACGTTATCGTCGTGGGTACGGGTCTGGCAGGTGCTTCTGCCGCCGCTTCTCTCGGTGAAATGGGCTTTAACGTGATCAACCTCTGCATTCAGGATTCCCCGCGCCGCGCACACTCCATCGCTGCACAGGGTGGTATCAATGCAGCCAAGAACTATCAGAACGACGGCGACTCCGTGTATCGCCTGTTCTACGACACCGTGAAGGGCGGCGACTATCGTGCTCGCGAGGCTAACGTATATCGTCTTGCCGAGGTGTCTAACAATATCATCGACCAGTGCGTGGCACAGGGTGTTCCCTTTGCCCGTGAGTACGGCGGTATGCTTGCCAACCGTTCTTTCGGTGGTGCGCAGGTATCTCGTACATTCTATGCAAAGGGTCAGACGGGTCAGCAGTTGCTGCTCGGTGCTTACTCTTCCCTCTCCGCACAGGTGCAGGCCGGCAAGGTGAAGCTCTACACCCGCTATGAGATGGAAGATGTGGTTATCGTTGATGGCCGCGCTCGCGGTATCATCGCAAAGAATTTGGTTACCGGTCAGTTGGAGCGCTTCAGCGCCAATGCCGTTGTCATCGCTACCGGCGGATATGGTAACACCTATTTCCTCTCCACCAACGCGATGGGTTGCAACTGCACGGCTGCCGTTCAGTGCTACCGCAAGGGTGCTTACTTCGCAAATCCCTCTTACGTTCAGATTCACCCCACCTGTATTCCCGTTCATGGCGACAAGCAGTCCAAGCTGACGCTGATGTCTGAGTCGCTCCGTAACGACGGCCGCATCTGGGTGCCCAAGAAGCTTGAGGATGCCAAGGCATTGCAGGCCGGAACGAAGCAGGGCTACGAGATTCCCGAGGAAGACCGTGACTACTATCTCGAGCGCCGCTATCCGGCATTCGGTAACCTCGTTCCCCGCGACGTGGCTTCCCGCGCCGCCAAGGAGCGCTGCGACAAGGGCTTCGGCGTGAATAACACCGGTCTTGCCGTATTCCTCGATTTCTCCGAGTCCATCAACCGCCTCGGTATTGACGTGATTATGCAGCGTTACGGCAACCTCTTCGAGATGTACGAGGAGATTACCGACGTGTTCCCCGGCGAGAAGGCAACGGAAATCAACGGCGTTACCTATTATCATCCGATGATGATCTACCCCGCCATCCACTACACGATGGGCGGTATCTGGGTAGATTACGAGCTGCAGACCACCATCCCCGGCCTGTTTGCTATCGGTGAGTGCAACTTCTCCGACCACGGTGCCAACCGTCTCGGTGCTTCCGCACTGATGCAGGGTCTCGCCGACGGTTACTTCGTATTGCCTTACACCATCCAGAACTATCTGGCCGACCAGGCTATCTGGGCGAAGGTTCCCACCGACCGTCCTGAGTTCGACGAGGCAGAGAAGGCCGTCAATGCAGAGCTCGACCGCCTGCTCAACATCAAGGGTAAGCGCTCCGTGGATTCCATCCACAAGGAGCTGGGCCACATCATGTGGGAGTATGTCGGCATGGGCCGCACGGCTGAGGGCCTGAAGACGGGTCTTGAGAAGATGGCAAAGCTCGAGAAGGAGTTCGACACCAACCTGTTCGTGCCCGGCACGAAGGAGGGTCTGAACGTAGAGCTCGACAAGGCTATCCACCTCCGCGACTTCTTCACGATGGGTCAGCTCGTGGCGTTCGACGCACTGAGCCGCAACGAGTCCTGCGGTGGTCACTTCCGCGAGGAGTACCAGACCGAGGAAGGCGAGGCAAAGCGCGACGACGAGAACTACTTCTATGTAGGCTGCTGGGAGTACAAGGGCAAGGGCAACGAGCCTGAGCTTATCAAGGAGCCGCTCGAGTACGAGGCAATCAAGGTACAGACACGTAACTATAAGAACTAAAGAATTATGGCAAAGAATATAAGTTTCACCATCAAGTTCTGGCGCCAGAACGGCCCCAAGGACGCAGGTCATTTCGACACTCACGAGATGCACGATATTCCCGATGATACCTCTTTCTTGGAGATGCTCGACATCCTCAACGAGGAACTCATCAACGAAGGCAAGGAGCCGTTTGTGTTTGACCACGACTGCCGCGAGGGTATCTGCGGCATGTGCTCCCTCTACATCAACGGCACGCCCCACGGAAAGACGGAGCGCGGAGCTACCACCTGTCAGCTCTATATGCGCCGTTTCAACGATGGCGACGTCATCACCGTAGAGCCGTGGCGCTCTGCAGCTTTCCCTGTGATTAAGGACTGCATGGTTGATCGCAATGCCTTCGACAAGATTATCCAGGCCGGCGGCTATACCACCGTGCGCACGGGTCAGGCACAGGATGCCAACGCCATCCTCATTCCCAAGGAGGATGCCGACGAGGCAATGGACTGCGCTTCCTGCATCGGTTGCGGCGCTTGCGTGGCTGCCTGCAAGAACGGCTCGGCCATGCTCTTCGTCAGCTCCAAGGTAAGCCAGTTGGCGCTCCTCCCGCAGGGTCGCGTGGAGGCTGCCAAGCGCGCCAAGAACATGGTCATGAAGATGGAGGAGCTGGGCTTCGGAAACTGCACCAACACCCGCGCATGCGAGGCTGTCTGCCCGAAGAACGAGTCCATCGCGAACATCGCACGCCTGAACCGCGAGTTCATCAAGGCGAAGCTCGCCGACTAAGCATAGCCCCTTCGGGGTGCTGCAAACAAGGGAAAGTGTCGCAGGGAATACCCTGCGGCACTTCTTTTTTGTGTCCCAAGATTTGTTCGCGAGTTTGGGACGGGGTGTCCGAAGCCTTCGGACACCTTGTACCAGGGCTTGGTACACGTTGTTCCGATGCTTGTTACGACTCAAAGGAATGCCTCCTATGGGGGTAAAGGAGGCATTCCTTTCACTCGTGGGAAGCATTCCTTTGGCTCATAGGAAGCATCGGAACGGCTTAAAGGAATGCTTCCTTTGAGCCAAAAGGGTTTTTAGCGCAGTTTGCACCCCCTTTTTGCGTGGTTTGCAAGCCTTTTTAGAGTAGTCTGCGACCCCTTTTCGGGCGGTTTACACCCCCTTTCAGGGCACTCTGAAACGCCCGTTTATGCCCCTTGCAAGGGTGTCCGATTTCGGCGAAAGTGTCCGAAAACGGACACTCTTCAAAACAATCAATCATTGATTATCAGGTACTTACGTTTTTGGCACGGATATTGCATATAAGATGATGTGCATAGCATTTACGAATAATGGACAGAGAGATACCTATAAAAGAGAAGCGGCGGGCAATGATGCGCAAGGGAGTGCGCGCGGGTGCCGCCGTATTGGTGGCGGCAGTAGTCGTTGGCGTGGTCACGCGGATGGCGGGCGGCAGCGTGGACGGGCAGAACCTTGAATGGTCGGTGGTCGATGTCGGCGACTTGCAGATTAGTGTCACGGCAAGCGGCAGCGTGGTGCCCGAGCATCAGGAAATCATCCTTTCACCCATCAATACCCGCATCGTGGAGGTCTATCGGAAGACGGGCGACGAGGTGGAGGAAGGCACGCCGCTGCTGAAACTCGACCTGCTGACCGCCGAGACCGACTATAAGAAAGGGCTCGACGACGAGCAGATGCGCCGCCTGCAACTTGAGAAGCTGCGCATCACGCAGCATACGCAGCTCACCGACCTGAAGATGAAGATACAAGTGGCGCAGATGGCGCTCAACAGCAAGCGGATGCAACTGCGCAACGAGCAGTATCTCGACAGCATCGGCTCGGGCACGACCGACCGCGTGCGGCAGGCGCAACTCGACTTCAACACCGCGCAGCTCGAACTGGAACAGCTCAACGTGCAATATGCCAACGAGACGAAGGCAGCCGAGGCGGAGTATAAGGTGCAGGAGCTTGACCTCCAGATGTTCCGCAAGTCGTTGGCGGAGGTGAAGCGCACGTTCGACGATGCGCAGATACGCTCCCCCCGCCACGCGGTGCTCACCTATATAAATAATAGCATCGGCGCGCAGGTGGCGCAGGGCGCACAGGTAGCCACGGTGTCAGACCTGAGCAGCTTCAAGGTGGAGTGTTCCATCGCCGACGGTTACAGCGACCGCATAGCGGTGGGTGGGCGCGTGCTCGTCCGCGTCGGCACACGGCAGCAACTGACGGGTGTCATCAGCAGTTTCAACCCGCAGGCGAAGAACAATATGGTCGATTTCACCGTGTCTTTCGACACTCCGAGCAGCAAGTTGCTGCGCCCCGGGCTGCGGGTGGAGGTCTATGTACTCTCCTCCGAGAAGGCGGGTGTCATGCGCATCAAGAACGGCTCCTTCTACAAGGGAGAGGGCAAGTACCGGCTGTTTGTGCTCGATGGCGACAGGCTCGTGGCCCGTGAGGTCAGTCTCGGCGAGGCGAGCTATGACTACGTTGAGGTATTGGGCGGACTGCGCACCGGCGAGCAGGTGGTGGTGAGCGACATGGAGCAACATAAAGGAAAGAACAGTTTAAGAATAAAACAAAAGAAAGAAAATGGAGACAATGATTGAATTAAAAGGAGTGGGCAAGGTCTTCCGCACGAGCGAGATAGAGACTGTTGCCTTGGAGAATGTGAACATCCAGATTAAGAAGGGCGAGTTTGTTGCCGTCATGGGCCCTTCGGGCTGCGGCAAATCGACGCTGCTCAACATCATCGGACTGCTCGACAAGCCGTCGGGCGGCACGGTGACGATTGGGGGGATTTCGGGCAACGGCATGAAAGACGGTGAAATGGCGGAATTTCGTAACAGCACCATCGGCTTTGTCTTTCAGTCGTTCCACCTCATCTCCTCGCTCAGCGTGATTGACAACGTCGAGATGCCGCTGCTCTATGCCGGCATGAATGCCCGCTCCCGGCGGGCGCGCGCCGAGGAAGTGCTTCGTCAGGTGGGCATGAGCCACCGCATGCGCCACCTGCCCTCGCAGCTCTCGGGTGGCCAGTGCCAGCGCGTAGCCATCGCGCGCGCCATTGCCTGCAACCCCTCGCTCATCCTTGCCGACGAGCCTACGGGCAACCTCGACTCAAAGATGAGTGCCGAGATTATGCAGATACTGCTCGACCTCAACAAGGAGGGGCGCACCATCGTCATGGTGACCCACAACGAGCAGCAGGCGCAGCAGACGCACAGAATCATCCGCCTCTTCGACGGAAGGCAGGTAAAATGACGATGGAAAGGGAGAAATTCATAAAGACAGACAGCAATGAACAACATATTGAAACAAACCATCGCGAACATGCGCACGCAGCCCCTGCTCACGGGACTGACCATTGCGGGCACCGCGCTCGCCATCTGCCTCATCATGATTGTGATGATGACGCGCGAGGCGCAGATAGCCGACTACGGCAACGAGCCTTACCGCTCGCGCACGCTTTACGTTAGGGACTCAAAGTTCGTCATGGAAAATGGCAATTACAACTTTGACGGGGCCATCCATAGGGATATTATCTGTGCCATCTTCAGGAAGCTGAAGACACCCGAGGCCGTGGCGGTGCATTCCTCCTATATAAATGATATCGATGTATATGCCCCTGGTGGGGAAATCGTGTCGGTGGCACCCAAGACGGTGAATGCCGACTTCTTCCGCGTGTATTCCCTGCGCTTCTTGGAGGGAAAGCCGTTTACGGAGGAGGAGTGCACAAGCAACCTCACCGCCGCGCTCCTCTCCCGCAGCACCTGCCGCAAGGTGTTCGGACAGGAGAAGGATGTCGTGGGCAAGGTGTTCATCGTGGCAAACCATGAGTACCGCGTGGCGGGCGTGGTGGAGGATGTGTCGCCCCTGATGCGGTCGGCATACGCCGACATCTGGGTGCCGGCAAGCGACCGCGACGATATGCCTCACCCGCTTGAGAGCTCCAACATCCGTCCGAAATACAACCACTGCGCCGACCTGCTCGCCAAAAGCCCTGCCGACTTCCCCAAAATCAGGCGCGAGGTGGAGCGCTTGGTCAAGGCATACAACAAGACGCATACCGGTCTGGTGTACGACCTGATAGAGCAGCCGGACACGAAAGAGACGGCCGTCAATCGCGACAACACGGAAACACCCGACATGCAAGCGGTCTATCTGCGTTACCTGCTGATATTCGGCATCCTGCTCATCGTGCCCGCCATCAATATTGCCAGTATGACGCAGAGCCGCTTGCGGCAGCGCGAGGAGGAGATTGGCGTGCGCCGCACCTTCGGCGCGAAGCGCAGCACCATCCTGTGGCAGGTGATTGTGGAGTCGTTCATCCAGACCCTGCTCGCGGGCATCCTCGGATTGTTGCTGAGTTTCGTGGCGTGCATAGCAGCCGCCCAGTATATCTTCCCCAAGGTGTGGGGTGAGGAGTCTATCACGATGTCGCTTGACCCAAGCATCCTCTTCTCCCCGCAGCTCTATGGCTGGGCATTCTTCTTCTGCCTCGTGCTCAATGCGCTGAGCAGTCTTGTGCCGGCATGGCGCGCCAGTCGGGGGAATATCGTGGAGGCATTGAAATGAATCGAGAACGCTATAAAGAAAGGAAAGAACCGATGAAAAGGAAGAAATTAAGCAGGATTTACGGATATATCCTGCATCAGATATACAATGAGCGTCGCTCGAACTGGGCGCTCTTGGCGGAGCTGCTGATTGTGAGCAGCGTGGTGTGGTACCTCGTGGACAGTTCCTATACGATGGTGGCGCGGGCGATAGAGCCGAAAGGCTTCGATGCGTCGAACTGCTACCGCATCATACTCAACAGGTTAGATGCCGATGCCGTGGGCTATGACCCGGAACATCCCGATTCCACCGACATCACGGTGGCAGACAAGTTGGCGCTGCTTGACCGCCTGCGCCACGACGAGGACATCGAATGCGCCGCCTACTCGCTGCGCAACGACCCTTATCAGGGCAGTTCCATGAGCAACAAGGTATCTTATGACACGATCTATGCCTATGCGCGGGAAATCTTTTGCCAGCCCGACTTCCTCAAGGTGTTCCGCTACCGGGGCACCAACGGGGAGACGCCCGAGCAGCTTGCCGCCCTGCTGAATGACAACCATGTACTGCTGTCCAAAGGCACGTTCAAGCAAAAGTATGACATGAACAAGATGATAGGCAAGGAAATATTCATCAATACCTTCGACATGCTGCCCAAGCGGCTTGTCGCCATCATCGACCCCGTGAAGCGTGCGGAGACCGAAGAGCTTCATTATACCAGTGTTGTCGTGAGGCCCCTTCGGGAGACGATGCTTGCGTCGGACTTTTTGGACGGAGGAAGCCTCGCCGTGCGCGTGAAGGAGAACAAGGTGCAGGGCTTTGAGGAGCGCTTCCGCCAGAAAATCAAGGGGCAGGCCATGCGCGAGGGTAACCACTTTATCAGCGACTTCGCTTCGTATGACAGGTTAGGAGAGAGGTACATGGAGCGGGCGAAAACGCCGATGCGCTACTATGTGGTGGCGATTGTGTTCCTGCTCATGAACGTGTTCCTCGGTCTGCTCGGTACGTTCTGGTTCCGCACGCAGCACCGCTTCCCGGAGATAGGACTGCAAAAGGCCATCGGAGCCACGAACACCGACATCACCCTGCGGCTCTTTGCCGAGGCGGTGCTGCTGCTGACGATAGCCTTCATCCCTTCGTTGGTGATAGACTTCAGTATTGCCGATGCCGAACTGACGGAGTATTACCGTGGCGAGACCTTGGAGACCGGGCGCTTCCTCATCTGCGCCGCCCTGTCGTATGCGCTGATGCTGCTCATCATCGGTTTGGGCATCTGGTTCCCCGCCTTGCGCGCGGTCAAGGCCAACCCCGTGGAAGTGCTGAGAGGAGAGTGACATGAGGAGACTGCTGATATTGGCTGCCGTGCTGTCCGCGCTGCCCTGCCTTGCCGATGGAACGGAGGAAAACGGCGTGTTGCTGACGCTTGAGGATGCCGTGCTGACGGCGCAACGCAACAGCGTGGACGCGGCGGTGGCGCTCAACGAGCTGAAGGCGGCTTACTGGGAGTATCGCTCCTTCAAGGCTGACCTGCTGCCGGAGGTGTCGCTCGAGGGTACGCTGCCCATGTATAGCAAGCAGTACAATGCCTACCAGACCGACGCGGGCAACTACACCTTCGTGCGCTCCAACTACCTTGAAGCCACGGGTGCGCTCGTGGCCACGCAGAAGATATGGGCGACGGGCGGCACCCTGTCGCTCAGTACCTCGCTCGACTATCTGCGGCAGTACGGCGACGGCGGTGAGCACCGCTTCATGTCCATCCCCGTGGGGCTGACGCTGAGCCAGACGCTCTTCGGGGCAAACAACGTGAAGTGGAAGCGGCGCATCGAGCCGGTGAGGTACAGGGAGGCGAAAGCCAACTTCCTCACCGCCACGGAGGAGGTCACGATGAAGACCGTCACCTATTACTTCTCCCTGCTGTTGGCGAAGGAAAACCTTGCCATCGCAGAGCAGAACCACCGCAACGCGCAGAAGCTCTACGACGTGGCGAAGGCAAAGCGGGAGATGGGGAGCATCAGCGAGAACGACCTGCGGCAGATACGCCTCTCCCTGTTACAGGCGGAGAGCGCGCTGCTCGACAACGAGACGCAGCTGAACAACAGCCGCTTCCAGTTGGCATCGTTCCTCGACCTGCCCGACAGCACCGACATCCGCACGGAAGTGCCCGCCGGCGCATTGCCGAGCCATATCGACTACCGCTTTGCCCTGCAAAAGGCGATGGAGAACTACGCCATCAACCTGAACATCCGCCGGCGCAAGCTGGAGGCAGACTACAACGTGGCGACCGCGCGCGGCAACCTGCGCAGCGTGGCGGTCTATGCGAGCGTGGGCTACACGGGACAGGACAGCCGCCTGCGCAGCGCCTATTCCCCGCTGAAGGACTACCAGATGGTGGAGATAGGCATGCGGATTCCCCTGATAGACTGGGGCAAGCGCAGGGGCGAGGTGAAGATGGCGGAGAGCAACCGGGAGACCGTGCGCAACCAGTTGCGGCAGGAGCAGCAGACCTTCGACCAGCAGTTGTTCGTGCTTGTGGAGCAGCTCAACAATCAGGCGCAGCAGCTCCGCATCGCCGAGGAGGCGGACAGCATCGCGCAGAAAAGATACGAGACGAACATCGCCACCTTCATGGCGGGCAGCATCTCCACCCTTGAACTCAACGACGCGCAGCAGAGCAAGGACGATGCCCGGCAGAAGCGCATCAGTCAGCTCTACGGCTACTGGTACGACTTCTACCGTCTGCGTAGCCTGACGCTCTGGGATTTCATGCGCGACTGTGACATTAACGCCGACTTTGAGGCACTGATTAAGAAATAATGCTTAAATTTGCAGCATGATACTTGTGATAGACGATGACATCGGCATACGCACCTCGCTCTCGATGATGCTCAGGCGCGCTGGGTATGAGGTCACCGCCGTGGCTACGCCGAAAGAGGCGATGGAGGTGGTGCGCCGCGAGGAGCTGAGGCTTGTGATGCTCGACATGAACTTCTCCCTCTCCACCTCGGGCGAGGAAGGGCTGACGCTGCTGAAGCAAATCAAGCTGTTCTGTCCTGACACACCCGTGATTCTCATGACGGCGTGGGGCAGCATACAGTTGGCGGTGAAAGGCATGCGCGCCGGCGCTTTCGACTTCGTGACCAAGCCGTGGAACAACGTGGCGCTGATGGAGCGGATAGAGACCGCCTTGGAGACGGTGGCATCGGCAAAGGAGAAAGAGGAGGAAAAGGCACGCCCCGCCACAGCGAAGGACGAGCCATCGGCGATGATGGGCGAATCGTCCGCTGCCGAGTTCGGCATCGTGGGCAAGTCGCCTATATTATTAAAGGTGTTGGAAACGGTCAGGCGCGTGGCACCCACCAATGCGCCCGTACTGATTACGGGCGAGAGCGGCACGGGCAAGGAACTCATTGCCGAGGCGCTGCACCGCAGTAGCCGCAGGGCAGGGGAGCGCTTCGTGAAAGTAAACCTCGGCGGCATCTCGCAGTCGCTCTTCGAAAGCGAGATGTTCGGCTACCGCAAGGGCGCGTTTACGGGCGCCGTGGCCGACCGCATGGGGCGCTTTGAACTTGCCGACAAGGGCACGATATTCCTCGATGAAATCGGCGACCTCGACCCGTCGAGCCAAGTGAAGCTGCTGCGCGTGCTGCAAGACCAGACCTTCGAGCCGCTTGGCGATAGTCGCACCAAGCGGGTGAACACGCGCCTCGTATGCGCCACTAATGCCGACCTGCCCGCCCTGATACAGGAGGGTCGCTTCCGTGAAGACCTATACTACCGCATCAACCTGATTACCGTCCACCTGCCCGCCTTGCGGGAGCGGAAGGAGGACATACCCCTGCTTGCCGCCCATTTCATCCGCCGGCAATGCGAGGCAGACGGTCTGCCGCCCGCCGTGCTTTCCGACGATGCCGTGCAGTATTTGCAGTCGCTCCCGTTCCCCGGTAACATCCGTCAGCTAAAGAACATGGTGGAGCGGGCGGTACTGATGAGCGGCAAGGAGGTGATTACCGCCGCCGACTTCAGCGAGGAGCCACAGGCTCCGTCCGTCTCGTCGGGCGGTAGTTTCAATCTTAATCTGGAAGAACAAGAGCGGCAGGCCATCGCCCGCGCCATGAAGGAGTATAACGGAAACATTTCGCGCGTGGCAGAGGCATTGGGACTGAGCCGTGCCGCCCTGTACCGCCGCTTGGAGAAATACAAATGAACACCATCTACATTGCGCTCATCCTGCTGCTGTTGGTCATCCTCCTTTATTTTTATAGGAGGGTGGTGCGACCTATGCGCATCATTGCCGACGGCATGGACTTGCTGCGCGAACAGGATTTCAGCAGTAGGCTGCACACCGTCGGTGAGCCGAAGGCAGACCGAATCGTCGGGATGTTCAACCAGATGATGGCGGAGCTGAAGGAGGAGCGGCTGCGCCTGATAGAACGCAACTATCTGCTCGACCTGCTCGTGGAGGTGTCGCCGATGGGCGTGGTGATGCTTGACTTCGACAACCATATCACCTCGCTCAACCCCGCCGCCGCGCAGTTTCTCGACTGCACGGCGGAGTGCGTGGGGAAGACGATGGCGGAGCTTCCCAACGACCTTGCCCGCCGCATCGCCGCTTTGGAGGATGGCATGATTGAGACATTCAGCATGAGCAATGCGAGCATCTACCGCTGTACCCGCAGTTCGTTCATCGACCGAGGCTTTCTCCATCCGTTTATCCTCATCGAGAGCCTTACGCAAGAGGTGATGGATGCCGAGCGGGAGGCATACGGCAAGGTGATACGCATGATTTCTCACGAGGTGAACAATACGATGGCAGCCATCGGGAGCATCATGGAGACCGTGAGCGACGAACTGACGGAGATGCCCGACACGGAGGAACTGACCACCGCCCTGCACGCCTGTACCGCCCGCAGTCGGGAGATGTCGGCGTTCATCACCCGCTTTGCCGACGTGGTGAAGATACCCGAGCCTTGTCTGCAGCCCGTGCCGCTCAATTCGCTTGTCACGGCAAACCGGCAGTTTGTCGAATCGCTCTGCCGTGCCCACGGCATCATGCTACGCACGAGCCTGTGCGACGATGCCCCGCAAGTACGCATGGATGTGGCGCTGATGACGCAGGTGTTGGTGAATGTGGTCAAGAATGGCATAGAGAGCATTGATGAAAAGAAGGCTGACGGCGGGGAAATCCTGATTACCACCACGGCATCGCCCGTCTCGCTGACGGTGACGGACAACGGTATCGGCATTTCGCCCGAGACGGAGAAGAAACTCTTTTCCCCGTTCTTCTCCACCAAGCCCCACGGCCACGGCATCGGACTGCTGCTTGTCCGTGAAATACTGACACGCCATCGCTTCCGCTTCTCGCTAAAGACCGGAAACGATGGCATGACAAGGTTTTGGATTCAGTTCCCCGATATGGAGGATTAGCCAAAGAGGTTCGGCTCCATGATGTTACCGCTGTAAGGGTTGCGCCCGAAGTGGCGGTAGGCAAGTTCCGTCACCATGCGCCCGCGCGGCGTGCGCTTGATAAAGCCCTCCATGATAAGGAAAGGCTCATAGACCTCCTCAACGGTACCCGCATCCTCACCGATGGCTGTGGCAATGGTCGTAATGCCCACAGGTCCGCCGCGGAACTTGTCGATGATGGTAAGCAGTATCTTGTTGTCGATTTCATCGAGACCATACTGGTCGATGTTCAGCGCCTCAAGCGCAATCTTGGTAATCTTTGTGTCTATCTTTCCGTTGCCCTTCACCTGTGCGAAGTCGCGCACACGGCGCAGCAAGGCGTTGGCGATACGGGGCGTTCCACGACTGCGCCCCGCTATCTCAAGTGCCGCATCCTCCGTGATGGGTACGCCGAGAATGCCCGCCGAGCGCTCGATGATGCGCTGCAAGGTCTCGGGGTCGTAGTATTCCAAGTGCATGTTGATGCCGAAGCGCGCGCGGAGCGGGGCGGTGAGCAGGCCGCTGCGGGTCGTCGCCCCCACCAGCGTAAAGGGATTGAGGTCTATCTGTATGGAGCGGGCGGAAGGGCCCTTGTCTATCATGATGTCGATGCGGTAGTCCTCCATTGCGCTGTAGAGGTATTCCTCCACGACGGGCGAGAGGCGGTGAATCTCGTCGATGAAAAGCACGTCGTTCTTCTCCAATGAGGTAAGGATGCCCGCAAGGTCGCCCGGCTTGTCGAGCACGGGGCCTGATGTAATCTTGAAGCCCACGCCAAGTTCGTTGGCGATGATGTTCGAGAGCGTGGTCTTTCCCAATCCGGGAGGGCCGTGCAGCAGGGTGTGGTCGAGCGGCTCGCCGCGATACTTGGCAGCCTCCACGAACACCTCAAGGTTCTCCACCACTTTCTTCTGTCCGCTGAAATCCGAGAAGGCAAGCGGGCGCAGCGCGTTCTCAAAGTCCTTTTCGCCCTGCGCATACCGCTCCTCGCGTATGTCAAAGTCTTCTTCCGTCATGATGTAATTTCACTATTCCCGGCAAAATTACGAAAATTATTTGATTTCCGGCGCATTGTCCTTGTGTTTTAACACGTAGCCCTTGCGGATGACGGCTTCGATGGCAAGGCTTTCGTCTGATTTCAGCGCGCGGCGCAGGTAGGTTATCTGCACGTTGAGGGCAAGGGAATTGGAATAGGAGTCGTCGCCCCATATCTGTTGCAGTATCTGCTCGCGCGGCACTACCTCGTTCAGATGCTCTGCCAAGAGGCGCAGCAATTCTGCCTGGCGGGAGGTAATGATGACGCGCTCCGGGCCGTGGCGCAGTTCGTTGAGCGAATAGTAGAAGTCGGTGCTGCCAATGCGTAGCATGTTCTCGTCCGTCGGTTCCTCCGGCTGCTTCATCTCGTAGATGATGTTCTTCATCACCTCACGCCTGATGGTGTCGATGCGCTTCTGAATCATGATGGTGCGTATCTGGTAGATGAGGCAGAAGGCGAGGACGAGCAGCAAGAGGAGAACACCCGCCAACTGCCACGCCATCGAGCGGATAACGCTACTGACGGGCACGGGCAGGTCAAAGTGCAGGTTCTGATAGGCGAAGGGGTTGGTGCTGAACTCCACGTGCAGCGTCTTCATCATATTGCCGCTCACAGAAAAGCGCGCGGGCTGCACGACCTCATTCGACCGATGAATCCGCGCATTCTGTATTGGGCCGAAGCCATCCTCCATGAGCAGCGAGTCCATCAAGTGGCGGGAGAGCGGGATGCTCAGGTGCGTCAGGTAGCGGTGGCCATATTCCATTGATTTATCCATCGAGCCCCTGTATAGCTTTGCTTTCTTGATTTTGGGATGTCGGAGGGTATAGAGGGTGTAAGCCTCCACTATTCCACCGTCGTCAAGGGAGAAATGGAGAGACTGATGCGTCTGCATCATGATGGCCATGCTGTCCACGTGCATGCCCTCCGGCACCCCCTTGCGCTTCCTCTCCTTCACCTCATAGCGGTGGTATCGGATTTGGTACTCCTTCTGGAGCATCGTGTCGCATACCACCTGCATCTCCTTGGCCACATTCTCGGTGGAGTACATATATTGGTTATACAGCCAGTACACCTGACTGCACAGGATGAGCACCATCGTGATGATGCTCAGTGCCCATACTATTTTGATTCGCCTGTTCATAGGCTGCAAAGGTAAGGAAATTCCGCCAATCCCAAAGGGATTCCCCGTCAGAATAACCAGCAATAATATTTCAGTAATATGCCATCTTATAAGAGCGTAATGCCATCTTACGGTTTCATCGGGCATCGTGGCGTACCTTTGCGGCGTGTTTCTAAACTTATTACGATTATGAGAAAAGCATTTTGTATTGTTGCCTTCTTGGGCATGGCGCTCGGAGCGGGCGCACAATTGAGAACGTATTCACAACTTGACCTGCTGCCGAGTAAGCCGTGCGACAGGGTGAAGTACCGCATCAACTACGACATGACATTCGTGACCGACACGACACAGCATCCCTACGAGCCGCAGACGGAGCCGATGGTATTGGAAATCGGGGAGCATTCCACCAAGTTTTACAGCTACGACAAGCTGCGTGCCGACTCCACCAACCGTGAGAAAATGAATCGTGGAGAGCAGAATCTGGTGCCGGGCGGACAGATTACGTGGGTGCTGCACAAGGACTATCCGAAGAAAGGACAGTATGCCCTGCTCGACGGACTTGGGTTAGACCGCTATATATGCATGGTGAAGGCAGACGAGCCGAAGTGGTCGCTCGTTCCTGACAGCACGGCGGAAATCATGGGCTATCCCTGCCGCTTGGCGATGGCGGAATATAAAGGTAGGGCGTGGAGCGCGTGGTACACGGATGATGTGCCCCTGTCCTATGGGCCGTGGAAACTGATGGGACTGCCCGGTTTGGTGCTGCGTGCCTACGATGCCGAGCGCCATTATGTGTTTGAGGCATCTGGTCTGCGGCAGTATGGCGACGGCGAGGGTTATGAAATGGACTATCGGGGCGATGACTACGAGGAACTTGATGCCAAGACGTTGGCAAGGCAGTATGAGCGTTACCATGCCGACCCTGTGGGCTATGTATCGAACAACCCCAATGTCAAGGTGACGATTCTTGACGAGCACGGCAATCCGACAACAATGCCCGCCCTGCCTTATAACCCGATAGAACGGTGAAACGGCTGATTTCTCTCTTGTTGTCCCTCCTTGCCCTGACCAGCGCCGCCCAGACGGAGGTCAGGGGCACGGTGAGGGATTCGGCAACCCATAAGCCGTTGGAGATGGCAAACGTGACGCTGCTCCGGCAGGGGAGTGCCGTTGCCTTCACCAAGACCGATGAGCAGGGGCGCTTTTCCCTCAGTGCGAAGCAGGGCGACCATATCTCCGTGACTTACTTGGGCTACCGCAAGCGGGTGCTTCCTGTGTCGGGAAAGTCGCTTACGGTGAGCCTTGCCGCAGAGCCTTTCGCCTTGAAAGAGGTGGAGGTGAAAGGCGGGAGGGTGCTCGGCAGGGCAGACACCACGACCTATGACCTGACCCGTTTCGCCACCGACCGCGATGTAACGCTGAAGGATGTGCTGAAAAAATTGCCGGGCGTGGATGTCTCGAAAGACGGACAAGTGTCCTATAACGGCAAGCCCATCAGTCGCCTCACCGTGGAAGGGCTTGACCTGACGGGCGGAAGATACAACCAAGTGAACGAGGCGCTGAAGGCGACGGATGTGGATAAAGCCGAAATCATCGAGCACGACCAGCCCGTGAAAGCCTTGCAGGACAAGCTCTATACGGACGATGTGGCGATGAACATCAAGTTGAAGGACACAGCCCGCGACAAGTGGCTCGCCACGCTAACCCCCACCGCTCTCCTCAATCCCGCCAATCTCGAAGACACCCGCATCGGCGGATGGGTCGATGCCTACCAGATAGGCAGGGGCAAGCAGCAACTATATCATGCCGACTACGACCACACGGGCAGGGATGTGGCGACTGCCAACCGCCAACTCGCGCGCGCCACGTTGATGAATGTCTCCTTTCCCTCCATCCCTCAGTTTTATACCGTTCCATCGCTCTCCTTTCCGCTCGACGACGAGCGCCTGCGCTGGAACACCTCTGCCGACCTGCGTTTCTCCCGCGTCACGAAGACCGAGGGAGGCAGTGAGCGGCGGTGGGGTGCGGAATATCTGCACACCACGGAGCGGCAGCACACGGAGAACCACTCCTCTTATTATATAGACGGTGCATCAGATGCGCCCGTAGAGACGACGGAGTACAAGGATCTCCGACTGCGACAAGACCGAATAACGCTCGATTTCAACGGCGGCCTGAACACGGAGAAGGCTTACGGCAATGAGTATTTCAGGCTTGAAGGTACGAAAGCCGACGCGCTGTCCGCGCTTGGGAATGCGATGACGGAGCAAGTCACGACCCCCTCCCTCCATCTGTCGAATGCCTTTACCCGTATGTTGGTGCGCGACAAGCATCAATGGTCGTTTGCCTCTACGGTGGACATACAGCACGCTCCTTCCACACTCTCCGTCGATGGAAAGGAAGAAAAACTTACCGCCACCCAATGGTATGCCGATAACAGCGCCACGCTGCTCTTGCCTCGGCTCAAGGGAACTTCCTCCTATAAGGCAGGCTTCACCGTGAATCATTTGAATGTCGGGCGGCGGTGGACACGCCTCTCGCTATATGTGAATCCCTCGTGGGAGTTCAAGTTACGCAAGAAAACCACGCTACGGTTCAATGTGCCGGTGAAATGGGAGAACTTTGCGCCGATGGGTAGGCAGTTCCTCGCCACCTCTCCCAATTTTCTGCTTGACTGGAATCATAAGCGGCGGCATGAGGTCTGGCTACTTGGCCATTATAGCCGAGAGGCGAGAACGTGGGAGAGCTTTGCGCTACCTGCCTACCGCCAAAACTACCGCACAATGGTTGTTTCCGAGGGCGAGCTGCCCGTCACCGAGTCGCTGTCGGGTACGGTGGCATACACTTACAAGCGCCCGGTGTGGGAATTGTTCTGGACGGCACGTGTGGATTGGTCGCACAATTGGCTCACCCAGCAGACCGATTTGCGGATAGAGGAGGGTGACTATCTGCTCTCCATCGTGCGAAGTCCCCATGAAATGGACTATTTGCGTATTGGAGGCGACGTGTCAAAAGGCTTCTTCGACTTGCACCTAAAGACGAAGCTCGGTATTTCCGGCAGCGTGACCGAGGGCGAACAGCTTTCCAATGGGAAAGCCTACAGCTATCGGCTTGGGCAGTTGAAGGCAGAGCCGGAAGTCATTTTCAGCCCTGCGTGGGGCGAGTTGTCCTATCGCGGCATATTCTCGCTTACCAAGTCGCGCATGGCGGAAACCACGCTTTCATCGCTTTTTAACTGGACGCAGCGCCTCTCGCTGACCAAGACCGTAGGGAAAGTGGATGTAAGTCTGGCTGCCGTTCACTACCACAACGAGTTTCAGCAGTCGGCTCCGCTCAATACGCTCCTTGCCGATGCCTCCATCGCATGGAGGATGCGCAGGCTCCGCCTGTCGGCGGAAGTCCGTAATCTATTCAACCGACAAGACTATGCGGTGACGGCTTACAGCGGTGTCAGTTCCGTGACCGACACCTACCGCCTCCGTCCTCGGGAGATTCTGCTGAAAGCCTCTTGGAATCTGCGTTAGCGCACGCCACCCCCGAATCCTCCACCAGAGAATCCTCCGCCTCCGCCCCACGACGAGCGGCCACCTCTGCCGGAGGCGCGGGCCTCGCGCTCTGCCTTGCTCATCGCGGCGCGCGAGGTGCTGCTGTGCATCGTGGAGTAAATCATGGGCAGGGTCATGTCGTCTGCCATCTGCTGCGCCACCTTATCCATGTTGAAGTATTCGGGGTTTATCTTCTTCATGTCCTTGATGACTTGTTCGGCAATGCCAAACAGCGTGGCGTAGATCATGTAGTCCTTCCACAGTGCGACCTCCTGCACATGGCGCTCGTCGAGCAGGGAGAACTCTTTGAGGAACTTCTTCAGTCCGAACAAGTGACGCACCTCCTCCAAGTCGTTCTTATACTGGTAGATGCTTGTCTTCGTGTGGAGTGTCTGGATGAAGGAGTCGGTGACGCTCTGGTTATAGCTGCTCCGCATCCACGACTTCAGTTCCCACGGTTCAAGCACGGTGTCGGAGCCGGCGGCATCCTTGAATATCTGATGAACCATCTGCAGCAGACGGGGCTGACGGTCGGCATCGGGCAGTACCTGAATCACGAAGTTCTGCTCCATCTTTCCCTTTGCGTTCTGCCGTTGCTCAATGCTGATGGCACCCATGTCGATGAGCTTCAGGATGCAGGCGGAGAGCAGGTTGTTATAGTCGGTGGAGAAATACTTGTAGGCGTTCAGCACATCGTTGGCGCGTTGCAAGTTGCCCAGCCAAGGGATGTCGCGCCACCATAGCAAGTCTTTGGTCACTTTCCGTCGCTCCCGCCATACATAATAAATATAGCCGAGGAATGCCAGGACTGGCACGAGGAACAGCAAGACAAGGGCGAGTATGTCGGAGGCGGTCATTGCCCCATCATCGTAGTCGCTGCCCTCAAAGGCGCGTTCCTTCACTTGCTCAAACGACTGGCTCGTGCTGACGGCGGGCGCAAAGAGTCCCTGCTCGAACTGCGCCATTACAATCAGTGCGCTGCGACCGCTGAACGGCTCTGACGATTCCGCGACGATGCCGCCATTGGCAATCCTCACGTCACCCCGATAGCGGAAGCCCCACACCCGCGTGTTCTCCTCCGTGAGCCGCAGCGTGTCTTGTTCCGGCACGATGGTCACCTTCACATGGTCGGGGGAGGGCGAGAGCCCTTCCGCCACGAACATATAGAGGAATCCGTCGGCATCTTGGTAGCCGCGGAGCAGTTTGGTCACGGTGTAGGAAGTGGTGTAGATGCGGCTACCGCTCTCGCCAAGCCCCCAGCAAAGTTCGTAACCGCCGCGACTGCGCACGATGCCGCATCGGTTAGCCTTCTGCGAGCGACTTCTGTCAATGTCCCATTTCCCGATGTTCTCGTAACTGCGCCCTGTCTCGTCAGAAACTTGCAGGTCATCCACGCTGCTGCCGTTCAGGTTGCCGAGCACGATGTAACACTCCGTGCCTTCCGAATCCACGTACATCCGCCGTGTCTCGGTAATCCGCGCGTCGCCATTCTGCCCCAACACCACGCGGATATCAAGGTCGAGCAGTTGCGGGCGGGCACTGAGGCTTGCCGCCGCCGTGAGCAGCAGGGCGGCGAGCGCAATCACTTTACTTGAACGCCTCATCGAGGTTCGGATAACTCTTCTTCTGCTCCTCGTCCACTTTCAGATATTCCTTCTGGTCGAAGTGGAGCATGGAGGCAACGATGCTTGAGGGCCACTGGCGCACCATGCGGTTCATCTTCGTGGCGGTGTCGTTGTAGATCATACGCGCCATGCGCACGTTTTCCTCATACTGTTTCACGCCTTGCTGCGTCTCCTTGAACAGGTCGGCAGCCTTCAGGTCGGGATAAGCCTCTCCGATAGCGATGAGCCTACCCATCACCTGCTGCAGCGCTCCCTGCTGCTCATTGACGGCTGCGGGCGTATTGACATTCTCGCCACGGCGCTGCTGAATCACGCCGATGAGCGTTTCCGCCTCATGCTTCGAGTATTGCGCCGCCATTTTGGCAAGTGCCAAGACTGCATCCCAACGGGAGTTGAGCTGAACCTCTATCTGGCTCAGGGAGTTCTTGCACATCTCGTCGAGGCTGACGAGGCTGCGCTGTGTGGAAACGAAGTAGCCGCCCACGACGACCACCAATGCGATGATGATAATCAATGCTGTCATAATAGTGTTTATTTAAATGGTTCTTTGGCTGCAAAGATATGTATTTTCCCCGACATAAGGGCGTGCGAAGGATTAAAATTCGTCAAAGGCTTCTTGCATTTTCGGGAAATGTGTACCTTTGCAGCCGCATAAGCGGAAAGTAGGACAAACTTACGGCTGTGCAGACTGGAACGATGAATGCAAAGGCAAAAGGTTATGCGCTCGGCGCTATCGCGGCGGTGACTTATGGGATGAATCCTCTGTTTGCGCTCCCGCTCTATGAGGACGGGATGAATCCCGATTCGGTTCTTTTCTTTCGGTATCTCTTAGCGATACCCACTGTCTGCGTGATGCTCAAGGCGCGCGGGCGCGATTTCCGTGTGCCGGTGCGCGAGTTGCCGCTGCTCGCCCTGTTCGGCATCCTCTTTTCGCTATCCTCGCTGACCCTGTTCCAGAGCTATAACTATATGGCGGCGGGCATTGCCTCCACGCTGCTGTTCGTCTATCCCATCATCGTGGCGGTCATCATGGCGTGCTTCTTCAAGGAGCGGCTCTCCGCCCTCACGATGTTCTGCATCCTGACCGCCATGTGCGGTATCGGACTGCTCTACAAGGGCGATGACGGTGTGACGCTCAGTCTGACGGGCACGCTGCTCGTTTTTGGTTCGGCACTCTCCTACGCCATTTATATTGTCGGCATCAACCAGACGCGCCTCAAGGACATCGCCACGCTCAAGGTGACGCTCTACGTGCTGCTGTTCGGTCTGTCGCTGTTTGCCGTGCGATTGCTCGCTGCGGACGAGGGGCTGCCGCTCCCCAGCAAGTGGTATCTCTGGGGAAACCTCTTTGCGTTGGGCTTGTTCCCCACGGCCATCTCCCTACTTTGCACGACGGCTGCCATCCAGTACATCGGTGCCACGCCTACCGCCATCCTCGGTGCGCTCGAACCTGCCACCGCCATCTTCTTCGGTGTGATGGTATTCGGCGAGGTGCTTACGGCGCGCGATGTGACGGGTGTCGTGCTGATTATTGCTGCCGTGGGCATCGTCATAGCGGGCGGTTCCGTGGCGCATACGCTGGTCAAGTTTAGGAAGTTGTTCCCCAAACTGACCCGCGGGCGGAAGCATCCGTGATAATTCTTTTATAAAATCTGACATTTTAGGCTTCACAATTCTGCATTTTAGGCTCAATTTTTCCATAATCTGAGTTCCTTAAAATCTTATTCCGTGTTATATCTTATCAAAATCCGTGTTACTTTTCATCAAAAAATAACACGGAATTTGGGAAAAAGTAACACGAAAATTGATAAAAAGTAACACGGATTTTGGAACTATGGAGCTAAGAATCTGAAACAGAGGAACTAAGACTCATGGAAAATCCACTTAATTGTGAGGGAATTTTGGGGCAGACAAGCGCATGGTTTTAGCCAATTCACTCCTATAAATTCCCCCTTTCTTTGCAGTAGTATTGATTTTTTACAATATATAGCCCGCCGCAAAATGAGCGGCGGGCATATTGATAGTTAGAACTTATACCCGAAACCTAATTGCAGGGTGTTCTCGAAGCCGCCGAAGTTCAGAGAGTTGCGGCGGAAGGAGTGCTTGTAATCGAAAGTGCCGAACCACTTGCCGCGCTCAATTTGTATGCCCGCCATGCCTCCGTAAGTCAGTTTGTCGCTGAAGTCGGAGTGCCACCAGCCTAATTCTGTCCCATGACTGCCATCGCCGTGAATTACGGACTGCTTATTGCGCCCGAAGGCAGCGTACTGCACATAGGGGCCTGCGTTGAGGCGAAGCCCCATGGTGTTCGAGAGGCGAACGCGGAAGGAGGCGAGCACGGGCAGACTGACATTCCACTGGCTGAAGAAGTCATTGCCAGTGACGGAACTTGTCAGAAATTGTGGTTGTTGGTTCTCTTGATAGGAAAACAGCAATCGAGGCTGCAGATAGAAGTCTTTGGTGAGCTGGAAGTCGTAGAGCCCTCCGAAGTAGCCACCCACTCTCCACTGAGCATCCGGGGTGCTCGATGTGGAAAAGTTCACACCGCCCAATAGTCCGAAACCGCTTTGGGCATTCATCATCACAGTGACAAGCATTGCGCTTGCAAGCATTACAATTCTTTTCATGCTTCTAAAATGTTTAAGTTTAAAATAATGTTTTGGGGCAATTCCCGCGGCAAAGGTAGTCAAATTTTCCAAAGGGGCGCAAGAATGGATTTTGCTTTATATTTTCTTAAATTATTTTCATAACTGCGCGGAATGCGTTTACCTAATTTTTGTTTAATTTAAGACGGTTCTGTGAAAAAAGAATTATTTGTGAATTCGTGAGCGGAAAGGAAAAAATCACTATCTTTGTGGGCAGATATAATATCTCGGTTATGATAGGAAAAGTGAAAGTATTGGCGGCGGTATGCCTGATGAGCATCGGGGCGATGGCTGCGGACAAGGGAAAAGTGAGTGTGGTGACTTCGCCCGACGGCAAGGTGAAAGTGACGGCAGTATCTGGCAAGGAAGGACTGACATGGGCAGTGGAGCGTGAAAGCGTGAAGGTGCTTGAAGCCTCGGAAATCAACGTGGTGCTCGACGGACAGCGGGCGATTGCGGGCGCAGGGAAGGAAGTGCGACGGTCGGTGCGCTCCTCGTTTGCCACACCTTTTTATAAAAAGGCACAGGTGGAGGACAACTATCAGCAGCTGACCTTGCAGTTTGCCAAGGGCATCAGCGTGGAGTTCCGTGCGTATGACGACGGGGCAGCCTATCGGATTGTCACCAACGGCACGAAGCCAAGGATGGTGAACAACGAAATCGCAGAGTTCCGCTTTGCCACCGATGACTACGCTGCCTTCGTGCCGTATGTGAACGACAACCGCGGCGGCGAGCGCTATTGCTATTCATTCGAGTCATATTACGACGAGGCTCCTTTAGCGAAGATGTTTGAGGACTCATTGGCAATTACCCCGTTGGCAGTCTGTCTGCCTGAAGGCCTGAAGGCCATCGTGATGGATGCGGGTGTGGAGAACTATCCCGGTATGATGCTCGTCAAAGGCGAGGGCGGTACGCTGAAGGCGGAGTTCGCACCTTACCCATTGGAGCATAAGATAGGTGGGCATAACAGGCTGAACCTCGTGCCGACGAAGCGGGCGGACTATATCGCCAAACTGAACGGCAAGCAAGCACTGCCGTGGCGCGCGGTGGTAATCTCCGAGAAAGACGCAGACATCCTGAACTGCGACATGGCGATGCGCTTGGCTCCTGCGTGCCGCATTGCAGATACCTCGTGGATACGCCCGGGCAAGGTGGCGTGGGACTGGTGGAACAACACGAACATCACGGGCGTGGATTTCCCGGCAGGGATGAATACCCCCACCTATATGTATTATATAGACTTCGCAGCGCGAAACGGTTTGGAGTATATCATCATCGACGAGGGATGGAGTACCGACGAGTCGCTGATGGAGAATCTAAGTCCCGAGATAGACCTTGAGAAACTGATTGCCTATGGCAAGGAGAAAGGGGTGGGCATCATCCTCTGGTCGAGTTGGCGCAACCTGATTGGCAGCAATCCCGATAATTCCATTGAGGTGACCGACCGCGTGATGCGCCACTATGCCGATATGGGCATCAAAGGATTTAAGGTGGATTTCTTCGACCGCGATGACCAGCAGGTGATAGCCTCCGCCTATAAGTTGGCGGAATGCGCTGCAAAGCACCGTCTCCACCTCGACTATCACGGCCTGAAACCTTTCGGCATTCAGCGTGCTTATCCGAACATTCTGAACTTCGAGGGCGTGAAGGGTTTGGAGAACTCCAAGTGGGAGCCGCGTGTGGGAGATGGCCCGTTGCACAATCAGCCCCGCTATGATGTCACGATTCCCTATCTCCGTATGTTGGCAGGTCCGATGGACTACACGCCCGGTGCGATGGATAACGCGATGCGCGACCACTTCTTCGGGAACAACAACCACCCGATGAGCCAGGGCACGCGCGTGCATCAGATGGCGATGTACGTTACCTTTGAGGCACCGCTGCAAATGCTTGCCGACAGTCCGACGAAATATCAGCGGGAACAGGAATGCACCGATTTCATTGCGCAGATTCCCACGACCTTCGACGAGACAATCGCACTCGACGGGCGGATGGGTGAATACACTGTGATTGCCCGTAGAAAAGGCGATACGTGGTATCTTGCTGCCATGACCGACTGGACTCCTCGCAGCCTGATTGTCAGTCTTGACTTCCTCAAAGACGGGAAGCAGCACACAGCGGATATCTTTGCTGACGGCGTGAATGCGATGAAGGAGGCGACGGACTATAAGCACACCATCAAGAGCGTCACCGCCAACGACCGGCTGAACATCCAACTGTCGTCAGGCGGCGGCTGGGTGGCCATCATCCGATAGGATGGCTATTGGAGAATGAAAGAATGGTGGGCTATCCGAGGAAGAACAAGGATACACCCACAACAGAGATAACCGCTCCAACCACGGCCTTCCACGTAATCTTTTGGTGGAAGAGCCAGTAGGAGGGGAGAATGATGATGATGGGCGTGAGCGCCATCAGCGTGGAGGCGATGCCTGCGCTGGTGTATTGCACGGCCATCAGCGAGAATCCTACACCCACGAAGGGGCCAAAGATGGTGGTGGCTGTGGCGGCAGTCATCCCCTTTCGGTCGTGCAAGGCTTCGCGAAGCGGCGATAGTCCATCGCGGAAATACATCAGGATGGTGAAGCCCACGATGCCCGCAAGGCAGCGGAAGAAGTTGGCACTGAACGGAATGAGCCATTCGGGGATAGCCTCTGGCTGATAATGGTCCATACCAATCTTACTCAGTACGAGTCCGATACCTTGGCAGAGGGCTGCGCCTATGGCAAAAAGCACGCCGTTGAGCGGCAGTTTGAGCGAAACCTTATGATGCTCACCTCGTCCGAGTACGGAAATACTGATGCCTGCCAATGTCACGAGCATCGCCACGATGCTCATGGCGTTCATCTCCTGTCCTAATGTAATCCACGCCATCAGTGCGGCAGCCAACGGTGCGAGGGTCATGAAAAGCTGTCCGTAGCGTGAGCCGATGATGATGTAGCACTGGAACAGGCAGAAGTCGCCAATTACATAGCCCACCAATCCCGACAGCAACATCCACCCGTAAGCCTCTGCCGTGCCCCCTGCGGGCAGCGGCGAGCCGAGCACTATCCAGAACATAACCATCGAGAACAGCAGCGCCAAAGCCATGCGCAGGACATTGAGCGTGAGATTGCCCAAGCGTTTGCTCCCGAACTCACTCAGCAAGGCGGTGGCGGTCCATGAGAATGCCACGCCGATGGATATCAGTTCACCAAGATAGTTCATGAGTCTTGCAGGATTTCCAAAGCCTTCTTAACCATCTCACTACTCTCATTGAAGACGGAGAAATACTCACTCATGTCCCAGATGTCGCGGGCGATAAGCGCCTTAAGTTGCAGGCGGAGGTAGGGGAGTGTCTTCTCTAATTCCGCCTCGTCGCGGGGCTTGATGTTCTGCTTCTCACCTTCGGAAAGGACGGTGTCTATCAAGGACTGCGGTACTTCATAGTCTCTTTTGAACTCGTCAAAGGAAGTCCAACGGTCTTTCAGTTCCTTGCGGTGATTATCCACATAGCGGAGATTCTGCTGGATGACGATGCTCTTGGCAGCGAGTTCACGATGGAATCGCGTATAAAGGGTCGTATCGAGCGGAATATAATGGTCGGGCATGATACCGCCACCACCATAGACCGTGCGGTGCTCGCGGAGCGTCTCAAACTTCAGCGAGTCAGCGAAATGCACGCTGTCGGCATTGGTCAGTTCACCACTTTTTAAGCGGTTCACCATATCCATTGCATAGTCTTTTGCCCCGCCTTTCGTGTAAGGCTTCTGGATGCATCTGCCGGAAGGCGTGTAGTAATGGGCTATCGTGAGGCGAATCATCGAACCATCGGGCATATCAATGGGGCGCTGCACCAATCCCTTGCCAAAGGTACGACGGCCTACGACCACCCCACGGTCTTGGTCTTGGATGGCTCCCGTGACAATCTCGGCAGCCGAGGCGGTGTAACTATCCACCAATACCACCACTTTGCCCTCGGAGAAACGGCCATTACCGTGGGCTTTGTACTCCGAGCGCGGTGTCTGTCGCCCATTGGTATAGACAATGAGGTCGCCTCTTTGCAAGAATTCATCGGCAATATCCACGGCGGCTTTCAGATAGCCACCCCCATTCTCCTGAAGGTCGAGAATCAGGTCGTGCATCCCCTGCTTGCGGAGCTGTTCTAAACTCTCCACAAACTCTGCGTGGGTCTGTGCCCCGAAGTTTCCGATGCGGATGTACCCGATGCCCGGGCGAATCATATAGGTGGCATCAATGGACTTTACGGGTATCTTGTCGCGCACCACCGTAAATTTCAGCAGATCCTTGATGCCGGAACGGACAACGCCCAGGGCGACTTTCGTCCCCTTTGGACCGCGGAGGCGCTTCATAATCTCCTCCTTCGACATATTGACACCTGCAATGGCGGTATCATTGACGGAGACGATGCGGTCACCCGCAATGATGCCCACCTTCTCCGAAGGGCCTCCGATGACGGGCTGAATGACGAGCAGCGTGTCCTCAATCATATTGAACTGCACACCGATGCCCTCAAAGTTTCCGTTGAGCGGTTCGTTCAGCTCCTGTACCTCCTTGGGTGTCAGATAGGAAGAGTGGGGGTCGAGCTTGTCGAGCATCCCTCGGATGGCATCCTCCACGAGCTTCTGCTCATCCACGCTATCCACATAAAGATTGTTGATGGCGACTTCCGCATATTGGAGCTTGCGCAAGGGAGAATCGTCACCGTAGTTGATTCTCATCTGGGCGTTGGCGGTCAATGACGCTATGGTCAGTACCACCGACAAAATCAGTTTTCTCATATCAGTCGTAAATGTCTTCTTCGGGTCTGTCTTCCTCCACCACGAGGTTGTCGATGATGAAGTTCTGGCGCTCCATGGTGTTCTTACCCATATAGTATTCCAGAAGTTTTTGTACTTGGTCGGTCTTGTGAAGCGTTACCTGCTCCAAGCGGATATCCTCGCCGATGAAACCGGCGAACTCGTCGGGCGAAATCTCGCCAAGTCCTTTGAATCGGGTAATCTCCGGGTCGGGCCCAAGCTCCTTGATGGCTTTCTGGCGCTCCTCGTCGCTGTAGCAGTAGCGTACGATGAAATCGTTCTTCTTGTCTGCCTTTGCGTCTGCCTCCGCCACCACTTTCTTGTTCTTAATCTTCGTGCGGCGGTTACGCACACGGAACAGCGGTGTCTGCAAGACATAGACGTGCCCCATCTTAATCAGTTCGGGGAAGAACTGGAGGAAGAAGGTGATGATAAGCAGGCGGATGTGCATACCATCGACATCGGCATCGGTGGCTACGATAACCTTATTATATCGCAGGGTGTCAAGTCCATTCTCGATATCGAGGGCGGCCTGTAGCAGATTGAACTCCTCGTTCTCATAGACCACCTTTTTGGTAAGTCCGAAGGAGTTGAGCGGCTTTCCTTTCAGCGAGAACACCGCCTGTGTGTTCACATCGCGGCTCTTGGTGATGCTTCCGCTGGCGGAGTCACCCTCGGTGATGAAGATGCATGTCTCCTCCTTGCGGTCGCTTTTCGCATCGCTGAAGTGGATGCGGCAGTCACGTAGCTTCCTGTTGTGAAGATTAGCCTTCTTAGCGCGCTCACGTGCCAGTTTAGCAACGCCAGCCATCGCTTTACGCTCACGCTCGCTCTCCTTGATTTTGTTCTCAAGCACTTCAGCCACGTCGGTATGGATGTGCAGGTAGTTATCCACCTCCTGCTTGATGAAGTCACCGACATATTTGTTGATGCTCACGCCACCATTGGGTGCCATCGTCAGCGAACCGAGCTTAATCTTCGTCTGGCTCTCGAACATCGGTTCCTCCACGTTGAGGGCGATGGCAGCCACGATACCCGTGCGGATGTCTCCGTACTCATACTTTCCGAAATACTCCTTGATGGTGCGGGCGATATGCTCCTTGAAGGCGCTCTGGTGTGTTCCTCCCTGCGTGGTGTGCTGACCATTAACGAAGGAATAATACTCCTCGCCATACTGGTTGGTGTGGGTGAAGGCAATCTCTATATCCTCGCCTTTCAGGTGGATGATGGGATAGAGTCCGTCGTTGGTCATGCGGTCGTTCAGCAGGTCTTCCAATCCGTGGCGGGAGATGATGCGGCGACCATTATGCATGATGATGAGGCCCGTGTTCAGATAGGTATAGTTGCGGAGCATGTTCTCCACGATGTCATTATGGAAGGAGTAGTTTAGGAAGAGCGTGTTGTCTGGCTCGAAATAGATGTATGTGCCGTTCTCGTCCTGTGTGCTTTCCGTCACGTCGCTGACTATCTCTCCCCGCTCGAAGGTGGCCTTGCGCACCTTTCCGTCACGATAGCTGCGCACCTCGAAATGCGAACTGAGTGCATTGACGGCTTTCACACCAACACCATTCAGTCCGACGGACTTCTTGAAGGCTTTGGAGTCATATTTACCACCAGTGTTCAGCACACTTACCGCCTCAATCATCTTTCCTTGCGGGATGCCACGCCCATAGTCGCGTATGGATACGCGGAGGTTTTCGTCGATGTTCACCTCTATGCGGTCACCTGCGTTCATCTTGAACTCGTCGATGGAGTTGTCGATTACTTCTTTCAGCAATACATAGATTCCGTCCTCGGGAAGTGAGCCGTCGCCCAACCGTCCGATATACATACCCGGACGGGTGCGCACATGCTCCATGTCGCTCAAATGACGGATATTCTCGTCGTCATACTGCACTTGTTGGTTCTGTGCAATGATGTCATTCTCTTCTGCCATACGATTTTCTTATAGTTTCTTCTTGTAACAGCGGCGGCGCTTGTGCTGTTCGTTTTCCAAATATTGCCATTGCGCCTGCACGGCAGTATTGGTTTCCATGTGTACGTGAGTCTCGCCCCATTTGAAGCCGTACTTCTGATAGCGGGGAATCAGCGTGTAGAACAGTAACGCATTTGCCCCCTTGGGACGATATTCGGGTAACACGCCAACGAGCAGCAAATCCACCACGTCAGTCTTTTTCAGATAGAGTGCCTTTGCCAGATGCCACCAGCCGAAAGGCCACAGCCGCCCTTTGCGGCATTTCTGGAGCGCGCGCGTCAGCGACGGCATACTGATACCTACTCCCACCACCTTATGGTCTGGCGTGTTCCAATCCTCAATGACGCAAAGCAAATCCAAGGACAAGAATTTGAAATACTTATGCACATACTCGTCAATCTGCTGTTGCGTCATTTGCGAATAGCCGTAAAGGTCGCCAAAAGTCTGGTTGATGACATCAAATACCTTTTGGCCATAGCCATCGGGCCCGAATATCTGATCGCGCTTGAGCAGCGGACAATGCAGGTTATAGCGCTTCTCCACCATCTGGGCTACCTTTGAGAATTTCTCAGGCATATCACCCTCTGGCACGAAAGCCTTATATTCCACATAGTCATTGTCCTTTTCATAGCCATCCATCTGCTCCATCAGGCGCGGATAGTAGGCGTAGTTGTAAATGGTGGACATCGTGCCCAACTGGTCAAAACCCTCGATGAGCATACCTTCGGGATCCATATCGGTGAAGCCGAGCGGGCCAATAATCTCCGTCATACCCTTCTGCCGACCATAGTCCTCAACAGCACCCAATAGCGCGCGCATCACCTCTATGTCGTCCACAAGGTCAATCCACCCGAAACGCACAGCCTTGCGCTGCCATTGCTGATTGTAACGATTGTTTATAATGGCAGCCACGCGCCCCACAACCTTCCCGTCGCGGTAAGCCAGAAAATATGTTGCCTCACAAAACTCAAAGGCGGCATTCGTCTCCTTACTAAGCGTGCTTACTTCATCGCTATAAAGATTAGGGGCATCATATTTGTTGTCCTTATACAACTCATAATGAAACTCGATAAAAGTCTTCAGACCTCGCTTGTCCGTGACCTTCTTGATTTCTACTGATGACATACAGAAATGTTTAAGCCTTAAACCGTTGCAAAGTTACGGAAAAAGGCGCAAAATACAAAATTATTAAGATTTTTTTCGGCAAACGAACAGCAGATGCCCTTGCCTTGCCACCGTCGTGGCAAAGATGAACACATCCCCTCCGTCGCGCAGTTTCAGGCGTTTACGGAGTGCATCCACCGTCATCGGAAAGTTCCTCACGGCGATGTTTGCCTGTGTGATTCCCACCATCGCATCCCTCAGTTCACGCTTGTTCATCGAGGTGACGCGCTCTATCGTGAACCTCCTGCCGGGGAAGTCTTTTATCTCCTTGTCCGATACGAACAGATGGCTGTTTCTGTCCAACTGACTTACCCCGAATTTCCTCGCTATCAGCTCGAAGCACCCTGCTTTCATAATGGAGGCGTTGGGTTCGTATAGGAAGCGGAAGGTATCGGTGGATAGCATACATTCCTCCCTCTCCTCACACGGCACATATTCAAAGACCTCCCCATCATCAGCGCCACGCCCTAAATTGACACAAACCACCCTCAATGGACTTTCCCCCTTCGATAAAATCAACAAAAGCTCTTTACACTCATTATCCACGGACACGATATGCACCTCACGCACCCATTGCTCACCCAAATCCGTTACTGCTTTACGCCAGTCAAGCATCGGCGACAGCTTTATCATCACCTTATTAGCTTTTTCCAACATTTCATCGAGGATTTCAAGCACATTCGGCGTGCAGTCAGCAATGCCGTAGGTTCGTCCCCCATGCTCATTGCGACGGGCGGGGTCAATAAACAGCAAGTCCGCATGGTCAAGCGCATGGAGATAATCCACCCCATTCCCGCATACGGTTTCGATGTTCGTCAGCCCCAAATGCTTGAAATTCTCCGATGCAATGGCGCATAATTGCGGTTGCTGCTCCACATAGACTGCCCTTTGAAAGCGGGAAGAAATAAAGGCGCAATCCACTCCAAAACCCGCCGTCAAATCCACAAATCTCTCTCCTTCCCCTGCAATGTCCGCCTTATATCTCGCTGTCTGCTCACTCGAGCATTGCTCCAAGGAAAGATGAGGCGGATAGGTAATCCCCTCCACCGCAGCCCACGATGGAATCTTCAAAACAGCCTTCTGTCTCCCCGCAATCTGTTCAAGCGCAAAAGGCAAATCCACATCAGCCTCCCGCTTCCCTGCAAGCGCCAGTTTACGCACATCATCCCCCGCATGTTGCTGGATGAATTGAAGGGTTGCTTGGTTGGTGGGCATGGCTTTTGGAAAGATTGTTTCTATCAAATTCGAGTTTGTCGCTGCAAAGATAATCATTATTTTCGTAAATAGGTATCTTATTTGGCTAACATGGCATTTTATGCGCATAAGATGCCTTGTTATGAAGAAGCACATTCTCATTGATATAATGGAGGCATTGATATTAAAAAATCGTAAATTATTCCTATGTTACAAAAGTTTGGGTTAATTTTGCATCCGAATTTACATCAAGGAGATGAGTGTAACACGAATTGTCCGCAAGGTATTCGAGCCTCGGATGCGAGAATTGGAGAAGCATCTGAATGAGGGGATGGCGCTGCAACAGGCAGTGCTCCGCCGGCTTGTGGCTCGTGCCGAGGACACGGAATATGGGCGCAACCATCTTTTCAACTCGTGCAAGGGCTATGAGGATTTTGTGAAGCGCGTGCCGGTGAATACCTACGAGAACCTGAAGAAGGACATCGACAGGATGAGGCACGGGGAGCGTGACGTCCTTTGGCCGGGAAGGGTGAAATGGTTTGCCAAGTCGTCGGGGACGACGGCAGATAAGTCGAAGTTTATTCCCGTCAGTCATGAGGGATTGCATCATATTCACTATGGCGGAAGTTTCGATTCCGTGGCGCTCTATCTGAAAGAGCATCCCCGGTCGAGGCTTTTTGACGGTAGGGCACTGATTCTCGGGGGCAGTCATGCGCCGAACTATAACCTGCCGGGTTCTTTGGTGGGCGACCTCAGTGCCATTCTGATTGAGAACATCAACCCGCTTGCCAATCTGGTGAGAGTGCCGAAGAAGCAGACGGCTCTATTGAGTGACTTTGAGGTGAAGCGCGACCGCATTGCCCGCGAGGCGATGAAGAAGAACGTGACCAATCTATCGGGCGTGCCTTCATGGATGTTTTCCGTCTTGTCGCGGGTGATGGAACTGAGCGGTAAGACGCATTTGGAGGAGGTATGGCCTAACATTGAAGTGTTCTTCCATGGTGGTGTGGCATTCACCCCTTACCGTGAGCAGTACGAGCGGCTGATAACCTCCCCGAGCATGCACTATATGGAGACCTATAATGCCAGTGAGGGATTCTTCGGAGTTCAGGACGATCCATCGGACAAGGCAATGCTGCTGCTGCTTGACCACGACGTGTTCTACGAGTTCATCCCGTTGGATAGTGCCAATGGGCAAGATGGCGAAGCCAAGACCGCCGTTCCCCTTTGGGCTGTGGAGAAGGGAAAGAACTACGCGATGGTCATCAGTACATCGTGTGGTCTCTGGCGCTACGAGATTGGCGACACGGTGATGTTCACCTCTACCAATCCCTATAAGTTCATCATCACGGGGCGCACCAAGCATTTCATCAATGCTTTCGGTGAGGAGCTGATTGTGGATAATGCCGAGCAGGGACTTGCCCATGCTTGTCACGAGACAGGAGCTGAGGTGCGGGAATATACGGCTGCGCCCGTATTCATGGACAATCATGCGAAGTGCCGGCATCAGTGGCTGATAGAGTTCTCCAAGCGCCCTGCCGACTTGCAGCTCTTTGCTTCCCTGCTTGACAAGCACCTGCAGGAAATCAACAGCGACTACGAGGCGAAGCGCTATAAGGACATCACGCTCCAGCCCCTTGAAATCGTGGAGGCCCGACAAGATCTCTTTAATGACTGGCTAAAGCAGCATGGTAAGCTCGGTGGGCAGCATAAAGTGCCCCGGTTGAGCAATTCGCGCGATACGATAGAACAACTCTTGCAGCTGAATCAATGAAGAAACTGCTCTATATATTCTGTGTGGTCTGTGCGATGGTGGGTTGCGCCCGCATGGGACAGCCTGATGGAGGTTGGTATGACGACGACCCGCCCCAGGTCATCAGTTGTATGCCTGCCGACCAATCGACGAATGTCACTTCCAAGAAAATCACTATCCTCTTCGATGAATACATCAAGTTGGAGGATGCCACCAACAAGGTGATAGTCTCCCCGCCCCAGTTGGAGATGCCAGAAATAAAGGCTGCTGGCAAGAAAATCGTGGTGGAACTGAAGGACACGCTGAAAGAAAACACCACCTATACTATAGACTTTGGTGATGCCATCAGCGACAACAACGAGGGCAATCCGATGGGCAGCTTCACTTACAGTTTCTCCACAGGAGAGCGTATTGACACATTCGAGGTAGCAGGCTATGTGCTCGATGCCAGTAATCTGGAACCAGTCAAAGGCATTCAGGTGGGGCTTTATGCGGATCTGGCAGACTCCGCCTTTCAAACGCAGCCTATGCTGCGCGTCTCGCGAACAGATAGCCGTGGGCACTTCGTGGTGAAGGGCGTGGCTCCTGGCACTTACCGTGCCTATGCCTTGCAAGATGCAGATGGAGATTTTCGCTATAGTCAAAAAAGCGAGATGATAGCCTTTGACCATCAGACTTTTGAGCCAACCTCCAAGCCCGATACCAGGATTGACACAATCTGGCGCGACTCGCTGCACATCGAGTCGTTGGTGCGTGTGCCCTACACCCACTTCCTGCCCGACGAGCTTACCTTATTGGCCTTCACGCAACTCCAACAAGACCGCTATCTGTTGAAAACGGAACGCCCGAATCCAGAGAAGTTCAGTATGTATTTCAGTTATGGCGATTCGCTGCTGCCTGTTATCAATCCCTTGAACTTTGAGGGTGATAGTGCTTTCGTGATAGAGGCGAATGAGAAACTCGACTCCATCCACTATTGGCTGCGAGATACGGCACTGGTCAATCAGGACACGCTCCGCATGGAAATCACATATCGGATGACAGACTCCACGGGCGTGCTTGTCAATCAGATAGATACGTTGGATATTCTTGCCAAGGTGTCATACGAGAAGCGCATGAAAGAAAAGGAAAAGGAGATAGAGAAGTGGGAGAAAGACCAAGAGCGGAAGAAGAAGCGCGGAGAGGCTTATGACTCCATCTATCCCGTAAAGCCCCTTGAACCGAAATTCAATGTGCCATCCTCGATGGATCCCGATAAACGGGCAACAGTAGAGATGCCCACGCCTTTGGTGCGCTGCGATACTTCTGCCGTCCACCTCTATTCGATGATAGACTCCGTGTGGTATCAGTCGGAGTGTGTATTTCAGCCCGTGGAGCATTCCATACGAACCTATGAGATTCTGGCAGACTGGCGACCAGGGGTAGAGTATAGCTTAGAGATTGATTCCGCTGCCTTTGAGAATATCTATGGATTAGTGTCCAATGCCTACAAGCAAGGCATTAAGGTAAAGAGTACGGATGACTACAGCACGCTGAAGCTACAACTTAGTGGTGTGTCCGATTCCCTGTTGGTTGTTCAGTTGCTCAACTCCTCCGATGCGATGGTAAAGCAGGTGGTGGCGGAGAACAATGTGGCTCTCTTCAACTATGTCACTCCGGGTAAATACTATGTGCGTGCCTTCGCCGACACGAATGGCAATGGTATTTGGGACACAGGCGACTATAGTGAAGACCTGCAGCCCGAGGCAGTCTATTACTATCCCCGCGAGATAGAGTGTAAGGAGAAATGGGATGTTACCCAAAGTTGGAACCTGACCTCCACGCCTCGCCATCGGCAGAAACCCTCTGCCATCGTCAAGCAGAAGCCTGACCAGGAGAAGAAGCTGAAGAGCCGCAATGCAGAGCGTGCCCGTCAGTTGGGAATCGTGTATGACAAGGAAAAGAAAACAGTGAAAATAGAAAAATAAGCGTATGAAGAGAGTTCTTTGCGTCCTTTGTGTGATATGTGCCTTCGTGCTCCCGTCAAAAGCCCAGTGTGGCATCGAGAACACGGCATTCAAGTCGGGCGAGTCCCTCAGTTATGACCTTTATTTCAACTGGAAGTTCATTTGGATGAAGGTTGGCACGGCATCTATGGACACAAAGCTCACCAAGTTTGAGGGCAAGGAAGCGTGGAAGTCTTATCTGATTACGCGTGGCAACTCGAAGTTGGATAAATACTTCACGATGCGTGACACTCTGCTGTCCTATTGCAACCCCGACTTGTCTCCATTGTATTTCCGCAAAGGTGCGCGTGAAGGGTCCCGCTATTATGTGGATGAGATATGGTATAGCTATCCCAACGGCAACTGCCAACTGAAGAAGCACCGCATAGATGCCGATGGTGAGCAGCATTGGAAGACCAGTACGTATAAGAGTTGCATCTACGATATGATGTCCATCTTCCTCCGCGCTCGTAATTTCGATGGGGCGAAGCTGAAGAAGGGTGATGTCATCTCCATGCCTATCAGCGATGCGCGCCACCTGACCAACTCTTGGTTAGAGTTTCGTGGCAAGGAGAATTTCAAG
This sequence comes from Prevotella sp., assembly GCA_022511065.1. GTDB lineage: Bacteria > Bacteroidota > Bacteroidia > Bacteroidales > Bacteroidaceae > Prevotella. The sequence continues at coordinate 10,120 of JAFLSG010000001.1, read as the reverse complement.
ATGAACGACTCAAAGGAAAAGTTCCGTTGCCTTGTCTTCTCTTTCTATGAGCGGGAGGATGGCAAGACACATGAACTGATTCGGTTCTACGTTACTGATGATAAGAACCATATACCAGTACGCCTTGACATGTTCCTGAGTTTCGGTTCTGCCAAGGCGTACTTAAAAGGTTATGAGGGCGTTCGCAGCCCTATGACCTCAAAGGTCAATTAGCCGCTGATTCCTTCTCGAATTTCGCAATCTTATCGAGATAATACTGACGGAGGTCTTGCCATTTATAGTAAGGCCAGTTGTCAGTGCTGATGGGCAGATAAGCCTCGCGCTCGTTCAGCAATGCCTTGACGAGTATATCACCCTCCTTGCCCTTCTTGGGACGGTAGAACACCAACTGCACGTTGCAAGCCATCGGGAAGATGCGGTAGTTACGCCAATACTTGTCAAGTTCGTCAAGGTTATCTATTGCCATACCGCAGTTGTCCAACTCCAACAAACAAGCGAGAGGCATCACACATACCTCATGGCCGAAACGAAGCGTTGCCTGTGTCTGCGTCACGGTGTCTGCCGTCTCGATGATGTTCTTCAGCAGGTTCAGCTGACTGAACGGCATTTTCCCATTTGTAACGGGTGAGGGACCATAGTTTAAGTACCAGCTTACGTTGCGGATGCGCCACAAATCGTAAACCTCATCATCGGTGAACAGCGAATACAGTTCGATGTCCGTGTCGTGGCTCTGCATGTTGGTGGCAACATCGAATAACTGACCCATTAAAGCACCTGCCTGCACATTATCATATACCCACTGCTGATCGTTGAACAGGGCTTTCATCAGTCGCTCGGGATGCGTGTATTTCAGTCGGTACTCATTCTTTTCCTTGTCACCCTTTCTGCCCTCTTCCTTCACGATGCCATCCCAAGGCTGATTCAGATAATACTGCAGCGATTCGCTCACGTCGTTGTGAATCTGTGCGGTGGGATTGGCTGCTGCCAGTTCCTCACACTCGGCAATCATCGACAGGATGCAACGGAACACGGTGGTGCTTCTTGCATCGATGAGAAGATTCTTGGTCTTGAAGATTTCGGGGAAATTCTCCGTCATACGCTTGCCGATGCCGTGATGCTGACGCTCACCTACTGTGGTCAGGTCACCGAGACGCTTGATACTGGTCGGGTAGAATGCTTCTAACTTCTGGAGCGTCTCTTCTCCGAGTGGTGTCAGTTTACCGTTTTCGCGAGCCTCCTTCAGCGTATTGATGGGGCGTGTGTAGTGGCTCTGCTGGATAAGCCAACGCGAGCCGTGGCGACCATAGTGGCTCATGTAGTAAGGCTCGTAATTTTTCGGGGCAGGGGTCAATGCCTGCGTGGGCAATTGACGGTCGTAGTCTAAATAGTTGCTGCCCGACAGGTAGCGGTTGGCCACGAATTCGTCCTTTGCCGAGGTTTGATACACTGGCGCATTCTGCGCCTGCACCGTCATAGCGCAGACGGTGGCGAGGATGATCAGTTGCTGTCTCATACTTCCATTGTTTTAAGTTGCGACTACAAAGATATGAAATAATTCCCTAAATCTGCCCAAATTCCGGAAAAAAGGTTTATTTTTGCATCTTATGGATATAACAAGGCATGTTATGCGAACAAGATTGCTCCTTATTTCGATAATGATGCTGGTTGTGCAGACAATCAGCCCCCAGATAGTCATCAATGAACTGATGCAGTCTAATATAGATTGCATTATGGACGACCTCAACGAGTTTCCCGACTCATGGGTGGAGCTGCGCAACACGGGGAGCATCGCCGTCAGTCTGAAGGACTATCGTCTGGGTGATGGCGACAAGGCGGATAAGGCCTGGCAATTGCCTGACAAGATGGTGGCTCCCGGTATGTATGCCCTTGTGTATTGCGACAAGGAGGCCACGGGTATGCATACCCATTTCCGCCTGGAGTCTGGCAAGGGTTGCGATGTCTATCTCTTCAAGGATGGTGAGGTCGTGGATAAGGTGACCGGGCTTGCCAAGCAGCCCGCGCCTAACATTGCCTACGGCAGGAAATCCGACGGAAGCAATGACTGGGGCTATCAGGCCACGCCCACGCCGAACGCGGCAAATTGTGGTGAGGTGTATGATCAGATACTTGGCGACCCAGTGTTCAGTGAGCAGGGTAGGGTGATAACGGGTGGCCAGTCACTATTGCTTGCGCTCTCTCTTCCCGAGGGTGCGCCAGAAAGCGCAGAGATTCGGATGACCTATGACGGTACGGAACCCACGCGCATCAGCCCTAAATACACGACACCAATCTCTATCAGTGCCACCCGAATCATTCGCGCCAAACTCTTTTGCGATGGCTGGCTGTCCCCGCGTTCTGTCGTTCAGTCTTATATCTTCCATCCTCGTGAGCAGACGCTTCCTGTGATTAGCATCGCAACGGATGGCAAGTATCTGACCGATTCCAAGATTGGCATCTATGTGGATGGCAATTACCAGAGTGGTAAGCGAAATTATGAGTTCAACTGGCGTCGCCCGATGAATATTGAGTTGTTCGAGACCGCGGGTGAGCAGAGTGTGATTAACCAACTTTGTGAGGCACGCATCATGGGAGGCGCTACGCGAGGTGAACCGCTGAAGTCGATGGCATTCTATGCCAACAAGCGGTTTGGCACGAAGCGTTTTGAATATGAGTTCTTTCCCGATCAGCGCCCGGGGCTGACGGATTACAAGTCCTTCCAATTGCGCAATGCGGGCAATGACTTCCATTATCTTTATATGCGCGATGCCATCATTCAGCGCACGATGGCACAGCATGCCGACCTCGATTGGCAAGCATGGCGGCCCGCCATCGTCTATATAAATGGTGTGTATAAGGGGATGCTTAATATCCGTGAGCGGAGCAATGAGGATAATATCTACACCAACTACGACGGTTTAGAGGACATCGACATGGTGGAGAATTGGTACGAGTTGAAAGAGGGTGATATGGAGAACTTCAACCGCTTCAAGGCTTTCTATAACGAGCATGAACATACGTTGGCAGAATACGAGGAGTGGATGGATTGTGAGGAGTTTGTGACTCTCATGGCGATGAACCTCTATTACAACAATCAGGACTTCCCCGGCAATAACTTCGTCATGTGGCGACCCAAGCATGAAGGTGGCCGTTGGCGGTTTATTGCCAAGGATACTGACTTCGGACTTGGACTGTATGACTCCCCTGCGGGTTACAAGACGCTCAATTGGCTCTACAACCCGAGTTACGACTGGAATAGGGCATGGGCAAACCAGTACGAACATACCCGCTTGTTCCGGCGTTTGATGGAAGATGAAGATTTCTCCCGTATGTTCATTGACCGCACCGCCATTTATATGGGTGACTTTATGAACGAACAGGGTACGCGTGCGGTATGGGATCCGATGTACGAGCAGATTAAGACGGAATACCCCCATCATCGGAAACTCATCAATGAGTGGTGGCCCAATTATAGCGATGAATTAAACAAGGCGCGCCGTTGGCTCTCGCAGCGCACCGATTATTTCTATCAGCAGTTGGGTGATTATTACAAATTAGGCAACCCCATTACGCTCTCCGTCAATAAGACCCTCACCGATGCCGACAAGTTTGATATTACGTTCAATGAGGTTCGTCTCAGCCGTGGCGTGTTTGAGGGTAAGTTCTTTGCTGACCGGGAGATTACGATTGAAGGCGTAGCACCCGAAGGTAAGGTAATTACGGGATGGAATATCCAGACGATTTCTTCCGCTGGCAATAGTCAGCGACAGGTGGAGGGCAGTCGTTGCTCCATGCTGATGCCGGTATGTAGTGCATTGGTCATCACCGCCCTTGTCGGCGAGGCCAACGCTATTGACGATGTGCTATCTCCAGACTGGACATGGTATAAAGATCCCGGCGGGAACAGCCTGGTTCTTTCTGGTGTTCCCGCCGGGATGACTGTACGGCTTTTCGACCTTCGAGGTCTGCTTGTCCATTCCGTCGTTTCCGATGGTTCGGATATCACATTGCCACTCACGCCCCGCCAACTTCATATCCTCAAAGTAGGGGAAAAGGCGGTGAAGTTATGACGGGGCGTGAGAGTGCAGAGTGTGCTCGACTTATTTCTTGATGACCTTCACCGTCTTGCCGTCGGCGTATTTGGTGATGTAAACCCCACCTTTCTTCATGGTGGCTACCTTCTGACCACTGAGGTTATAGACAGCAGTAGGCTTGTCGGTCTGGTTTACCGTATCCTCAATGCCGGAAGTGCCATCCTTGAATTTCACCACATAGGTATGAGACGACAGCAAGTCGGCAGCAAGCACGTTGATAGTGGCCGTGTGGTCTCTCACATCATAGACCGTGCGAATCTCGTTGGCAGTGCCCTCAATCGTAATCATACCCAACAGTTCTTCGTCCGTAGGCATTGCACCACTTTCGATGGTGTATTCATACTCGTACTTGTCAGCAGCAAAGCCAGGGATAGATGCCCCGTTCACCTTGATGGCAGACAACTGTGAGTTGTAGATGAGTTCCACATCATCCACATAAAGCTCGTCCTCACCCGTTCCGGCACCAGGCTGTGCGTTGGTGGAGAGTGTTACGAGGATGGCTTGCGGATTCTTCTGCGCATTGCTGTATGCGAAGGGTACGGTAAGGCGCTGCCATTCGCCCGTGCTCTCAATCTGATTGTTACCTGCCCTGCCAACGATGATGTCGCTGTAATCCTTATCGGCAGGCTCTTGATAGTAAGAGCCGTCGGTGATGACTGCCGACATCGTGGCATAGGGAGCTTCCGGCACAGGTTGTCCTTGCTTGAATTTCACCCATAGACTGATGGAGTCGGGCTGTGCCTGCAGCTTTGTATAGAAAGGGTCGCCGTTCTCATCCTTTGCCTCGTTGCTGAGGTCGATGAAGGCGTTGTTGTCCGTGCTGGCAGCATCCAAGCCTCCGGCCTTCAGTTGCCCGGTGGTGAGTGTGCCGTTTGCCACAATCAGTCCCAACACCATTCCCGACTTGATAAGCACGCTCTTCTTACCGTCAGAGCCTGGACGGACATCCTCGCTGATGAACGTGTGCGGAATGGAACTGACAAATCCGGCGAGTTCGCCTGTGCTGCTCATGAACGAGTGCCAGTTGTTAGGCTCGTCGCTCGTTGCCTCACCAGCTTTGGCGGTATGGAAGTCCTCAAATCCGGCGTTAGGCAACTGGAAGCTACGGCTGTCGAACAACACCTTGATGTTCATGCCCATAAATGGGATGACGATGTCTGCGTTCAGTATCTCGTCCTTGATGGTGGCAGCAAGCTCCACGGGGATTTCCTCGAACAGAGGCCCAACCCACATGGGAACGTTGGGGTCGTCACCATTCTCTATGATGATGTCCTGTTTCGTTTCCAACAACATCTGACCGTCTTTCTCTGCGGCCTCAATGTCTTTCAGCGTGATGGTTCCGACACCCATTGACTCTCCCTCCGTCACCAAGACGAAGTTTTTGAGTGCCAGTGAATACTTGCCGTTATCCTGCTTGTTGAGTGCGATGGTTGTCCTGAGCGGTTCTGCCACGCTTCCATCAACAACCACAGCCAAAGTTCCCTGATAGTCCGTTGCCATTGCGGCCAGAGAGCCGATGAGCAACGCCATTGATGTAAAAAGTTTCTTCATAAAATATCTGTTTTTGGTGTTATTTCAGTTTGTAGATGACACCCACCGTCCCGAATATCGGGTAGAGCGTCTGCTCGATGGTCTTGAAGGAACTGCGGTGTATGCCGCTCAATCCCCATTGTAAATCGGCATACGCACCCCATCTGTGGCACAGCTGCCAGTCAGCGCCTACGTCGATGCCCCATTGCACTTTGCGCATCTTATCGCTGAAATCGAATGTGCCCCGCGAGTCCTCCGTGTTGCCCATTTCTATTTTCTCTCCTGTTGGCAGTACGCGTCGGAGATAACCGTCATAGACATACCCTTTGAAGGTCTTGTTACCTACATACGACAGGTAAGGCCCGCATTTCAGCATCACCTTGTCAGAGGCGTGGAAAGTAGCCATCACGGGCAGCGTCAGCACCCACTCGTTACACTCCGTCACGAGGTTTCCCGTGTAGTAGCCCTCCATCTCGTCGTCACCCTGTGTCATGGTGATGTGGTAGTTCTTCACCGTGGCATCCACCTTCATACCTTTATTTTCCGAGTGCAGACCGGTGAGGATGCCCCATTTCGGGGTAAGTTGCTTGTGCGCATCGATGCCGAGCGTGAAGTTGGGGCGCAGCTCATACTTGTTGAGGCTGCGGATGGTGGCAGGCATCCCGATGGGTGTCATTCCACCGATGCCGTAGCCCAACCGAGCGGTGTATTCCCATCCGTTTGACGAGCTTTCCGCACTTGCCGTGAGTGTCATCAAGGCGGTCATCACCATTATTATCGTCTTGTATCTCATTGCCTTATTCTGTTGATTCGCAGATGATTTCCACTTTGTCTATATAGAGCGTGCTGCCTATCGCACCTTGGAAATAAGCGCCGTCCTTGCTTGAGGAGAACACCACGGTAAGGCTGTAGCCAAACGTGTTAAGGATTTCCGGCGCAAGTTCCTTGCCGTTGTAGTCGAAGGCAATCTCAAACCTCGTCCACTCGCCGGTAGCCTTCACCTCTGGCATGATGGCCTTCGCCACAATCTGCTCACTGGTCTGCACATTGTCGCCATAGAGCACGACGGGATTTCCCTCGGCATCGTGGTTATTGTAGAGGATGGCATAGATTGCCCCCTCGTCCGTCTTGCCCGACTCCACGCTGCCGTCCCTGTTCTTGTAGGTCTCGCCCGGCTGATACTTGTAATATCCCACGAACTTCATAGGCTTCTTGTCGAAAGGCATTCCGAAGCGCGTGCTTCTCAGCGGGTCTCTCAGTGCCGACTCCGTGATAAAGCTGCCGAGGAAAAGATTACCCGCAGCCATCGGCATCCTGACCATCGCTGCGATTGAGCCTGTTTCCCGTGTGGTCAGCTTAACGCCTTTCCCCTCGTAGCCATCTTCTATCGGCACAGTGGGGTAGTCTTCTGGCTTGGCGGAAGGGTTACTGATGGAGAAGCCGCCATTGGCAGATGCCCAGCTGTTGGTCTCCGTCCCGTCCTCCTTTAGCTCACTCCATTTGTAATACTGCTTCCCGGAAATATCGTCGGTAAACATACTGACGCGCTCGAAGTCATAGTTGATGGTGTCGCGCGTAGTCCTGTGCTCCTCGATGAATTCCACCAGATAAGTCCGCTGCCAGTTCCCGTCTTGTGAGGTCACCGTGTAGGCCAAACCTCCGTTGCTGAAATCGCGCACCGTACCGCTTGCCGGTTCAAGTACCGCTCCCTCCGTGGTGGTGAACTGCGGGGCAAGGTGTGTCCTGTCCGTTCCCGGCCTTACCTTGAATGTCACGGTATTCTCCACCGAAAACACATTACTGATGATGGTATCGCTGAGATTCCATACATATTCCTCCGGCCGGTCGTAGTGAATCCATGCGCTCTCGATGTCGCACTCAGCGTTGAGCGGCTCGTCCTTGAAGCACGAAACCAAGCCCATGCTGACGACTGCCATAATGAAAAGAGATGTCCTCATCGTCCGTTTTTCTGTTAATTTAAGGTGCAAAGTAACATAAAAAATGTGAAAGTGAGGATAAGTGTGTAAGAAAACCGCCTTTTCTTAAATAGTTTTTAACATTCCGACAATGATATATTGCGCTTTGCTTCCCCAGAAATCTATTGAATTTTGCAGTTTAGGTAGTGCAAATATTATCAAATTTTGCAGTTTATAGGGTATAAATCTTATTAAATTTTGCAGTTTTGTTTTATAATAAGTAGGATTTTACCAATCCCAAGACGGACAGCGAGAACTGGCATACGAGTGGCTTCTTGAGGGGAATCGTTAAAAAGCGTTACTATAGTATTTACGGGTCGTAAGTATAGTGTTTGCACTTGCTAAACACTATACTTAGAGTTCACAAACGCTATGCAAACAGCACTTTTATTTATCATCGCCGTTGTCGTTTTTATAGACACGGCAAAATTTTCTTTTATTTTGTTCCGTCCGGCTACATATTTTCCCCTAAAACAAGTTTGTATTTCGGATTTTCTTTGTACTTTTGTCCCCGACTCGGGTAGCCCTGTTGAGGGTGAATGGGTCGGACATATTGATAAAAGGACGTTTACGAAACGTTATCTTTGGCTACCGAACCTCGCAAGTTCACAACCCAAAAGATACGCAACGGAGCGTCCGCGTTGGGTGTATTGTATTCAATACAATATATCACGGCGTGGGCTGACTCGAGTTGCTTATCCTTGGGTAAAGGCAATGCGAGGGCCTGGTAGCCGGATAAGCGGAAAGTGAGAACTCCCACGTCTTTCGCATTTAATTATGGACAGCCGAATTTGGGATGTGATAGGCTAACTAATTTGTAAAAAGCATGAAAAAAAGTTTTTTAAGAGTGGGCATGATGCTTTTGATGGCATCAGTGACGCTGACATCGTGTCAAGAGTTCTGGGATGACCTCTTTGGAGTGGAAAGTACACCATCCACCCCAACAACTCCTTCCACACCTTCTGAGCCAGAAGAGCCGAAAGATGACAAAGTCGTGACAGAGACGCCAACAGGTGCAGAGGCAACTGTCGGAAATCTTGCGGACATCACCGATTTACTTGACGAGGTGAAAGATGACATCGCAGAAAAAGCCAAGAGCGGTGAAGAGTACGAGTTTACTATCAAGAACGATGACCTTGAGACGACAGCCACCGATAACACTATCGAAGTGCCGAGGGTAGAAGACTCCAATATTAACTTGAACTTCACCAATGGAGTAAGTACCCAAAAGACGCTCGTGGTCAAGGCTGCCGAGGCTGAAAGTGAAACACCGACAGAGGCGGTAAATGCGCTGACCATCACCATGCCCGCAGCAACAACAGGCCTTAACCTTGAGTTAAATATGCCCGAGACGACGGTCACGCTGAAAGCTGCATCGGGCGAGGTTGTGTATGATGAGGTTGTTGCCACTACCGCCATTCAGACGCTCTACATTGAGAGCGGTGTTACCGTTAAGAATTTACAAGTAAAAGGAGGCATTGCTGTCGTTAAGGAAGGTGGCAAAGCTGAGACTTATGTCCATTCGCCAGACAATTTCAAGTCGTATTATTATACAACAGGAATCGCACGCGTTTACAGAGTGGCAGGGGGAGTTACTCCCATTCAAGTTCAATTTAGCGAAGATAGTAACCGTTGGAGTCAGGTTATACATGCAAGCACTGGCACAGCATATGAGGATTTCGCAAATTTGAAAATTCTCAAGGGAGCAGACACAGACTCAACATGGACATACTTTAGTGGAGGGGCAAACTATACCGAACCAGAAAAGGCACGAATAACCAAGTTTATAATTGGCGAAGGTGCAGTTGCCATGGCTGCAGGATGTCCTTCTGCACAAATAATTGAAGGTGAAGGCAAGGGTGGCGAAATACTAATAGAATCTCAAAATAATGAAACCATCACCTCCGAAACAGATGGAAAAACAAGGGTGAATCTCTATTATTACCTGTATAATGTAGAGGAAATGAAGAATGTTACTGTATCATGGAATCCACTTTTTGTTAACTCAGAGCAAACTAAAGACGCGGATGAAGTTTGTCGCATATTGGTGGGCGTGCCGAAGAATGCAGTAAACTGCACATTCAACTTTGACGAAGTTCAATATAAATGAAACTACCACCAAATATTATCAAACGATTTCTAATAATCACTCATTACTACGCCCCTGCTATTCAATAGCGGGGGCTTTTTATTTTTCGAAGTACTACGCATTTTCTCATAGCATTAAAAGTAAAAGACCCGCCCTGGTTCGCTGGTCTTTCGACGAGAAGCGTGGCGGATTCTGTCGCTGCAAAGATATGACTTTTTGTGAAACCAACCAAGAGTTTTGAGGATTTATTCTTTTTTGCATTGAATTTTGTGGAATGGAAGATATGACGGCAATTTACCTGTACGTTTCTTTCAAAGTTCTCAAACAGCCACTTATTACTTCTGATTCATTCAGCAAAGGGCGAATTACCCAGAAACTCTGGGGAGCGACATTTCACTCTTAGCTCCGCGACACCTCATTTTGTGCTCCATCGT